>JAATGE010000053.1 GCA_015654825.1 Rhodospirillales bacterium | reverse complement strand
GACTTGTCCCCAGCGGGTCCAGGGCAGAGCCCTGGCCTTACTTGGCTTCCTTTCGCAAATATACTGTCGACTGGTTTTCTACGTCGAGCGTTGCGGTGCCGTTGGCGGACGTTGCGGAATCGTAGGCTACGAGGCAGTCGCCGGGGGATAGCGTGCCGGTGAAGCCTTTGGGGGGGGCTGGGGCAAATTGGTTGAAGGCGGTGCGCTGGATTGAGACTGTTGCGTGGCTGGGCAGAGCTGTGTGGGCCAGGGGGACGGCGCCGGGGGGGATTTGTAATGGCGCGGGCTTGGGCATTCGCAGGATCGACAGGATTTTGTTGCCGGGTTGGGTGTCGAAATGGGCGGCTGCGCAGATGGGGGCCGGAATGTAAACGAAATCGGTGTTGGCGCGCCAGTCTTCGGTGGGGGCTTGGGTCCAGTTGCGGGCGGCGGGGGCGCCGGTTACGGGGGCGGCGCTTGTGGCGGTGGCGATGGCGTCCAGGGTCAGGTTTTGGTTTGCGCGCATGCCGACATAGGTGGCGAGGGTCGTGCCGGGGTGGGCTGCAATGCGAAACTCGCCGCCGAGGCCTATGGCGATGATTTGGGCTGTGGCGTTTTGTATTGGGGCGAGAACGATGTTGAGGTGGGCGGTGGTGCGGGTGTAGCGGGCCGCTGCTCGATCGAGGTAGGGGTAGCCGGCGCTGATGACCGTCACCAGGCAGGCGCCGGCGGCTTGGGCGGAGACCGCGTGGGGCAGCGTGAAGGCGACCGGGAGCGTTACGGTGGCGGTTTCGTTGCTTTTTAATATGCCGGCCCAGAGGCGGGAGACCGGGGGGACGGCGGGCGATGTGGTGGCGTTGCGGCGGGTGCAGGCGGCGCGGTCGTCGGGCGTGGTGCCGAGCAGCACCAGGGCCTCGCTGAAGGCCGGGCTGTTGCCGGTCAGGGAGAGCGCGCCGTTGAGGCCGGCAAAGCCGGTTTTGGGCGGCAGCCATGCGGTAAACGACGTGTTGGTAATGCCGGACTGGGCGCCGTGCTGGCTGACCTCGGCCGCGATGTGAAGGCTGGGGTTGGGCGCGGCGGTTGCGGGGGCGTGGAGCGCCAGCAGGGCGGCGCAGGGGGCCAGGGCGCGGTTAATGCGAATGATTTGCATTTGCGATACCCCTCCTGTAGGAAGCGCCGACACGCCGCCGCCCGGGGACATAGCTATGCGATCGCCGATCCGTCACGAAATGCCGACACATGCAGGCTTGCCGCTGGGCCGCCGACGCGCGCTGGAGGTCACCGGGCTGTGCGTCGCCTCCTCGGCGCTGGCGCCGATGGCGCTGGCGCAGAGCGCGCTGGTGGCGGCGGCCGACGGGGCGGCGCAGACGCCGCAGGACAAGCCGACGGCGCAGGAGGATATCAACGTCACGGCGCCGGCGCCGAAGCCCGGTGGCCTCGGCAAGTTGCCTGATACGCTGCAGAACACGCCGGAGTCGATCGACGTCATTACGCAGGCGGCGATGAAGCAGCAGGCGGTGACGACGTTGCAGGATGCGCTGCGTTATGCGCCGGGCATTACGCTGAATTCCGGCGAGGGGGGGGCGCACGGCGATAACATCAATTTGCGCGGGTTCCATGCCATAGACTCCTTTTTCCTGGACGGCATTCGCGACCCCGGATCCTATGCGCGCGACAGTTTCGATCTCGATACGCTGGAAGTGCTGCAGGGGCCGGCGTCCGTGCTGTTCGGCAATGGCTCGGCGGGCGGTGTGGTCAACCAGTCCTCGAAATTGCCGTCGCTTGCGACGCGGCGCGATGTGAGCATCGAGGGCGGCACCAATGAGGAAGCGCGCGGGACGCTGGATGTCGATCAGCCGATCGGGCCGAATGCGGCGGTGCGGCTTAATCTGATGGGAGAGACGACCGGGGTGACCGATCGCGATTACGTGCTGCAGCGGCGCTGGGGGGCGGCGCCTTCGCTGGCGCTCGGTTTGAATACACCGACGACCTTTACGCTGAGTTACTTTCACCAGGAAGAAAACAACGTGCCGGATTACGGCATTCCGTTCCTGTTCGGCGAGCCGGCCGACGTGAAGCGCAGCAATTACTACGGGCTGAAGAACGAAGACATTACGCAGACCAACGTGCATATCGTGACGGCCGCGGTGAACCACGATTTCAACGACAATTTCTCGGTCGCGAACACGTTCCGGTATGCGTATTACTGGTCCAACTACCGGGTGACGGCGCCGATCTTCGGCAGCGATTTCGCCGGCGGGCCGCCGGCGCCGGGAACGAAGCTCGCCGATATCCTGGTGTATCGCGATCGCCCCAGCAGCGAGGGCACGCAGACCTATATCACCGACCATACCGACCTCACCGGGCGCTTCGAGACCGGGCCGCTGACGCATACGGTGGTGACCGGTGTGGAGTTCGGCCGGCAGACCACGGACTATGTGCGGTTCGATAACGATGCCGAGGGGGTCAACGGCATTGCGCCGACGCCGCTGCTGGGACCGGACGCCAGCGAAATCGTGCCCGAGCAGAACACCATCGTCGCGCGGCCGAATACCAGTTCGGACATGATCGGGGTTTATGCGACGGACGAAATACACCTGCTGCCGCAGGTGATCCTGGATCTGGGCGTGCGGTACGACCGTTACGACACGCATTTCAACGATTCGGCGAGCAGCATCGGGTTTCATCGCATCGATACCGGGTGGAGCCCGAAGGTGGCGCTGGTCTATAAGCCCGAGGATGCGCAGACCTATTATTTTTCCTACACGACTTCGTTCGATCCGGCGGTTTCGTACCTGACGATCGCGCCGGATACGAAAGGGCCGGCGCCGCAGACGGCGAGCACCTATGAGCTCGGCGCGAAGGTGCGGTGGCTGCGGGGCATGCTGACCAGCACGGCCTCGGTTTTCCGGATCGATTCGGCTAACGTCACGGTTTCCGACCCCGATGACCCGACGCTGCAGGAAGTGCCGGGGACCAACCAGCGGTCGCAGGGGTTTGAGCTGACGACGTCGGGGTATTTGACCAGCCAGGTGGAGTTTTACGCGAATTATACTTACCTCGATCCGGAAATCACCGGGTCTTCGACGCCGGGGGAGCTCGGCAAGACGCTGCCGGGGGCGGCGCGCAATGTCGCGAATTTGTGGGTGGTGTATGAGCCGAACGATATCTGGCATTTCGGCACGGGGGTGAATTATGTGGGGCACCGGTTCGCGGATGTGCTGAATACCGCGAACGTGCCGGATTACGCGGTGTGGAACGCGATGGCGGCGTATCAGGTGATGGACAATGTGCATCTGCAGCTGAACGTGCAGAACATTACCGATGAGCGGTACTTTACCGGGGCGTATTTCACCGATTCGAACGAAAATCACGTGCTGCCGGGGCAGGGGCGGGTGTTTACATTGAATACCGGCTTTAGTTTTTAGGGGGGCGTTGATGATAAGGAAGAAGGCCAGGGGCTCTGCCCCTGGACCAAGCTGGGGACAAGTCCCCCGACCCCATTTCATTATGGTTCCGAGTTTGATGCGGGCCCCGAGCCAAATTAGCGGGGTCTGGGGACTTGTCCCCGTCGTGCGAGAGCACGCTGCGCGTGACGGGTCCAGGGCAGAGCCCTGGCCTTCCTTATGATTGTCTTGCTTCGATCCGTGCTTTCGCCAGCGTCGCTCGCCACAGTTGGCGAGCGGCTGGCGGTGGCGGACTGGCGCGATGGACGCGTTACGGCGGGGCCGCAATCGGCGCGCGTCAAGGCCAATCAGCAGGTGGCCCAGGGTTGTCCGCATGGCAACGAACTGGGGCAGATGATCGTGGGGGAGCTCGAGCGAAACCCGATGTTTCTGAGTGCCGCGCTGCCGCGGCATGTGTTTCCGGTGCTGTTCAATCGCTACGCGCCCGGCATGGCATTCGGGCCGCATATCGATAATGCCATCCGCCCAATCCCGGGCACACCGCACCGGATCCGTACCGATCTTTCGGCGACGCTGTTTCTGGGCAACCCGGACGAGTATGACGGCGGCGAACTGGTTATTCAGGATGGCGACGCGGCGCATCGTATAAAACTGCCGGCCGGAGATATGGTGCTGTACCCGGCGAATACGTTGCATCATGTTACCGAAGTGACGCGCGGGGTGCGGCTGGCGGCGTTTTTCTGGGTGCAGAGCCTGGTGCGCGATGGCGCCGCGCGCGACATTCTGCATAATATGGATAACGCCATTCGCGAACTTTCCGCGGTAACGCCGGATCATCCGGCGCTGCTGAACCTGACCGGATGCTACCATAACCTGGTGCGGCGGTGGGCCGAGGGGTGATGCGCATGCTCGCGCGGTTGTTTCGGGTAGCGTGGCGGCCGCCGGCGGTGGTCGCGGTCCCGGACGTCGCGGAGCTGCGGCGGCTGACGCCGGCGCAGT
>JAATGE010000580.1 GCA_015654825.1 Rhodospirillales bacterium | reverse complement strand
TGGGGGGAGACGGCGAAGCCAGAAGCCTATGGCTGTTACTGGCTTCGCCGGGGAGACGATGAAGTACTATTGGTGTCTGGGGCCTACTGGCCCCAGCGGGGTCCAGGGGCAGAGCCCCTGGCCTGCTTTATTTTTTGAACTGCGATATCGCGAACACCGTTCCCTGGCCATTTACGCCGCCGTTCAGGGTGGTGCCGTACAGGGCTTTGCCGATATGGGTCAAAGCGGAATTAGGGAAATTTCCGTCGCCGGCGGCGGGGCCCTGGAAGGAATACACCACCGATTCGGCGCCGGCCGGCGTTATCTTGAAAACTGTGCCGCATCCGCTGCCACAGGCGGTGCTGCTGCCGCCGTTGTTGGTTGTGCCGTAGAGCATGCTGCCGACACGCTCGAGGGCTGCCGCCGGGCCGCGCCCGTCGCCGCTGCCGGACGCCTGGAAGGAATAGAGCAATGTCTCGTCGCCCGCCGGTGTTACGCTGAACACCGTTCCCGTACCGTTGGCGCCACCATTGGACGTGGTGCCGTAAAGCGTGCCGCCGAAATTGGTGAGGCCGCCGATCGGGGCCTGCCCGTCGCTGCCGCCGAAGGAGTGCAGCACGGTCTCGTCGCCGGCCGTCGTTATCTTGTACACCGTGCCGAAGATGGCGGCTCCGCCCAGCCAGGTGGTGCCGTAAAGCGTGCCGCCCACATTGATCAGGCCGCCGTAGGGGAATTTCCCGTCGCTGCCCTGAAACGAATGCAGCACCGTTTCGGTGGCGCCGCCGGTCTTCGTCAATGTCAGTTTGAACACCGTTCCGAAGCTGCCGGTGCCGCCGCCGTAGGTAGTGCCGTAGAAGTTCTTGCCTACCTTGATCAGGCCGGTGGGTTCGACCCCGTCGCTACCGCCCTGGAACGAATAAAGCACCGTCTCGACCCCTGCCGGTGTCACCGAAAACACGGTGCCGCAGCCGCCGGTGCAGGCCGTGCCGGAACCACCGGCCTCGGTAATGCCGTAGAGCGTGCCTTTCACGTTAATCAGCGAGCCCTTGTAGGGGTGGCTGCCATCGGCGCCGCCGCCGAAGGAATAGAGCACGGTCTGAGCGCCGGCCGGTGTCAAACTGAATACCACGCCCTGATTGTTTGCGCCGCCCTGGTAGGTGGTGCCGTAGAGAGTGCCGTCCAGTTTGGTCAGGCCGGTTTGGGGGCCGCCGCCATCGGTCGTGCCCTGGAACGCATACAGCACGGACTCGCTGGCGGCGTGGACCGGGGACGCTGCGAGGAGGCCGCCGGCGAGCACCGCGCCAAGATATTCTATTTTCGACATGAGTTGTCATCCCCTGTTTTCTGGTTGTGAAAATTCGCGTGGATCCGCGCGCCGCGCGGCAGCGCCGGCACAACGTTACTGCAACGGACAGTTCGGGGCCGCCTGGCCCCGCGCTTGTCGCTACTTCTTGAAGCCTGTCACCTTGAACACCGCGCCCTGGTAGTTGACGCCGCCATAGGCGTTGGTGCCGTAGAGCGCATTGCCTACGTGGATCAGCGGTGCCGCGGGGTAGCTGCCATCGCCGGCATCGTGCCCCTTGAAGGAATACAGCACCGTCTCGGCGCCTGCGAGCGTCAGCCTGAACACGGTTCCCTGGTTGCCGGCGCCGCCGCCGAAATAGGTGGTGCCGTAAAGCACGCCGCCGACAGCGATCAGGCCGGCATACGGACCGCTGCCGTCGTTGGCTCCGGAAAACGCGTACAATACGGTTTCGGCGCCCGCCGGTGTCACCGAGAAAACCGTTCCCGCGCCGGAAGCACCGCCGAAGCCGCCGACGCCGCCATACTGGGTTGCGCCGTAGAAATTGCCACCGACCTTGATCAGGCCGCCGACAGGATAGCCGCCATCGGTGCCCTGGAAGGCGTGCAGCACGGTTTCCCGGCCGGTCTTGGTCACCTTGAATATCGTGCCCTGGCCCTGGTTGGCGTAGTTGGAACCGCCCTCGTAGGTGGTGCCGTACAGTAAGCCGCCCGCGAGGATCAGGTCGCCGTTCGGGTCGGACCCGTCGGCGCTAGCGGGCCCCTTGAAGGAATACAGCACGGTGTCGACGCCGGCCGGCGTGACCTTGAACACCGTGCCGAAATTGTGGGCGCCGCCGAGGCGCGTGGTGCCGTAGAACTCGTCACCGACCTTGAGCAGGCCCATCGGGCCGTTGCCGTCGTTGCCGCCCTTAAAAGTATAAAGCGTCTTCTCGACGCCTTTCGAGTTTACCTGGAACACCGTGCCGCAGCCGCTGTTCGCGTTGGCGCAGTTGGTGGGATCGGTGCCGTAACTGGTGCCATACAGCGTGCCATCGACGTTGGTCAGGCCGGCGTAAGTGTTGCCGCCACCCAGCGCGCCGCCGAAATTGTACAGCACTTTTTCGGCGCCGGCCGTGGTGATCTTGAACACGGTGCCGTAGCCGTCCTGGCCGCCGAAGGAGCCGTACGTGGTGCCGTAGAGCGTGCCGCTGACGTCGATCAGGCCGGCGAGCGGCTCCGCGCCGTCGCCGCTGCCCTGGAAGGAATAGACCAGGGCCTCGCTGGCGGCGTGGGCGGGACCGGCGAGCAAGAGGTTTCCGGCGAGCAAAGCGGCACCGATAATCCGCGCGGGGAGCATCGCTTTGAGTTCGGCGTCGTGGTCGGTTTTCGGCATTCTGTTTACCCTCGTCTTGTCTTGTCGCGCATTTGCGCGGGCCCGGCGGTGGCGCCTCAGGTGCGCATAGCTGACCATCGGCGCTCGGCGGGGCAAAGGAAGTTTTCAGAAGAATTCAGAAATTGTTTGTTTTCAAGCGACTGTGGCTTCGCCGACCGGGGGCTCTGCCCCTGGACCCCCGTCACGCGAGAGCGTGCTGCGCACGACGGCGTGCCGCCGCCTGCGTTAGCGCTGCGCAGCGGGTCGCGATCGGCTCGGTGTCGATGCCGCCCTCGGAACAAATAAAATGGGGTCTGGGGCCTACTGGCCCCAGCGGGTCCAGGGCAGAGCCCTGGCCTTCTACTATTGGCCCTGAACACTCAAGGCGGGAAATTCATCCGCCGCACGATATCCTGAAAGCGCGGATTGCCGCGGAGCGGATTCGCGCGCCAGTCGGTCTTGAGGCCGATGAGGCCGTCGTCGTGCAGCCGGTATGCGGTTTCCAGCCATTGCAGCGCGGCCTGCGTATCGCCCCACTGCGCCTCGATCTCGGCGTGGTAGAATGCGGAATTGTCGCCTTCCTGGGCGAGGAGTTTGGCCAGCGCCGCCTGTGCTTCGTCCTGGCGTCCGAGCGCGTGGTCGGCGATGGCGAGATAGAAATCCTGAGCCCAGTTCTGCATGCCGGCGCAGATTTGCCGAACCTTCTCGAAGTGTTTTTTCTGCAACTCGACCAGCGCGGTCTCGTCGGTAACGCGGGGCCCGCCAAATCCCAATTGCTGGGCGTGCCGCAGCGAAGTCAGGGCATCGTCGGGGCGTTGCGCCCAGATCAGCACGGCGGCCAGATCGACATAGGCAATGGGGGATAGCGGATCGAGTTGGGCGCCGCGCTGCGCCGCGGCGACGGCCAGCGCGTTGTGGCCCATGGCGACCGCAAAATGCGCGTATCGCTGCTCGATCGCGGCGTCACCTGGGGCCAATTCGCGGGCACGTGTGTATTCCGCCTCCGCGTCGGAAAAACGCCAGGCCTCTTCGTCGGCGCCGGCGAGAACCGCGTGCGCGGCGCCCAGCCGCGGTGCCAGCGAAACCGCGAGCTGTGCTTCGGCCATGGCCCTGGCGCGGTATTGTTGCGTCGCGGCGAGATCGCTGCCTAAGCCGCCAAATCCCTCGACGAAGCGGATCATTGTGGCGGCGCGCTGCGCGTGCGCGAGGGCGTAATTCGGATCCAGCGCCACGGCCTCGTCGAAGGCGGCCAGGGCCTGCCGCTGGCTGTCGACGGTGAACAGGCGCTGCAGCATCATGCCGCGCAAATACGCGTCCAGCGCGTGCGGATTGGTGGTGCTGCCGAGCGTCAGTTTGGCGGCATCGTCGCCCAGCAACGTGACCTGGAGGGAGGTTGCGACTGCCTCCGCGATTTCCCCCTGGACCTTGAAGATGTCGCCCTCGTCGCGGTCGAAGTTGCGCGACCAGATCTGATAGCCGGTCTCCGCGTTGACCAGTTGCGCGGTGATGCGCAGGCGCTTGCCGTCGCGCCGCACGCTGCCCTCGAGCACGGTGCCGACGTCGAGTTGCCGGGCGATGTCGCGAATGGTGGCGGATTTGCCCTTGAAGGAGAAACTCGAAAGCCGCGCCGCGACCTGCAGGGCGCTGATGCGGTCCAGCGCGTTGATGAGCTCCTCGGAAAGACCGTCGGAAAAATACTCCTGGCGCGGGTCGCCGCTGAGGTTGGTGAAGGCCATGACGGCCACCGAGTGCGGCGGGGGCGCGAAGGGGGCGGGTGGGGGCACGGGCGATGCGGGGCGCCAGATGGCGCCGGCGATCGCGGCCAGCAACAGGACCTGCAGGCCGAGCAGCAGGGCGGCCTTTCCTTGCCACCAGCGGCGCGGGTGCCGCGGGTCGGCGGCGGGACCGGCGAGGTCGTCGAACGGGCCGGCGGAGGAAATGCCGATCGGGTAGGGCTCGAACGCCACCGGCACGGCGAAGCGGAAGCCGCGGCCGGGGACGGTGACGATGAAGGTTTCGGCCGGTTCGTGCACCTGCAGCGCCTTGCGGAGCAGGGAGATGGTTTTCTGCAAGTTGCCGTCCGCGACCACGCGGCTTTGCCAGACGGCGTGTTCGAGCTCGTCGCGCGGGACCAGCCTTTCGGGGTTCTGCACCAGGTAGAGCAGCATATCGAACAGGCGCGCGGTCATGGTGACGGCGGCGCCGGCGCACAGCACGATGCGGCGCGTCGGGTCCAGGCGGAATGGACCGAACGTGTAGACCCCTTTTTCCCGTAGCGGGACGTCCATTACCCAAGCCACCCGTCACTGCACCCGGCGCGGGATTATAGGTGCCGGGCGCGGCAATGACTACCGCGGATGCGGGTTTTTGGGTGGGGAGGCTGGCGCGCCCGGGGGGGCGGGGCGGCTGTCGAGGGTATGGCGGGGCGAGGCGGGGCGGCCGCGACCGGATCGGGCGCGCCGTGTCGACGCGGCCGAAATGATTGACCGGGCGGATCATGCGGCGGTATATTGGATACGCCTGCCGACAGAAGCGGGGATGTGGGAATGCGAACAAATCTGCAAATCGGCGTTGCCGGCGCCGCCGTGGCGCTGGCGGCGTTGTGGCCGGGCTCATCGAATGCGAACCGGATCGTCAATGGCGGGTTCGAGGATGGCGTCTATTCCAGCACCAAACGCCACGCAACGAACCCCAGCGTTCCGGTCGGCTGGATCCCGAATGCCGGATACGATACGCCGGGCAACTTCAACAGCGTGGTGCAGTTCGACCCGCACACGGGCAGCTATTCGCTGGCGTTCGGCAATGACCCCGGCTACCCGGTCGCCGGCCTATGGCAGAAAATCCGCACTGCCGTGGGCAGAACGTATGTGATGAATTTTTATATCGGCAACGTCCACCCGACCGGCTATTTCGCGGTCATGGTAAATTCCTGCGTGGAGGCAACCATCGTCGGCGACCAGTATCCACCGTCATTTACCATTACCTACGCCGATGGAAGATCGGTGCGGGTAACACCTGCGGGCGTATCCGACTACACGCTGGTCAGTTTCAGCTTTGCCGGGACGGGCAGGGACAGGGTCGGGTTTTCCGCGGTCAATGACGACGCATCCTATCTGGTCGATGACGTGAGCGTCGCGGAAGCGTTCGCGCACGGCCCGGGCGGGCGGGCACGGCGCGGCGCTGCTTGCGGGGGCGCGCGCTGAGGGGCGCCGCGCGGTCCGCGATTCCGATCGGCACAGGCGGCGTACGGGTGCACGGAATAGCTCGATAGCGGAATAGAGTGGGCGTGCGGGCGGGGCCCCGGGCGCGCTCGACGGGCCTTCGGCGTGGCGGGCCCCCGATCCGGCTTGTGGCGCGGCGCGGGCCGCGTGATAGCGTGCCGACCGATGACTACACTCAGTTCTATCGTGGCCGGGCTGAGCGACCCGCTGTTTCTGGCCGGCATCACGATCGCTACCGGCTCCTTCAGTGCCCGACTTTGGCGGGGGCACGGGTCGCTCGTGCATTTCCTGATCCGGCTGGTGGTGTTTTGCGTGTTGACCGGGCTGCTGCTGCGGGGCGGCGTGGCGCCGTACCGGCCCGGCACCGCTGCCGGGAGCGGCACGCGGAACCTGTTCGCCGGCGCGCTCGAGGTAGTCTGGTGGATTGTCGGTGCGTGGCTGGCGGTCGGGTTTTTGCGGGCGTTCATCGTGCTGGGGCGGCGGCCGCACGAGGCGCAGCTGGTGCAGGATTTGCTGGCCGCGCTGGTTTATATCGCGGCGACATTTGCCGTCGTTGCTTATGTGTTCGACCTGCCGGTGAAAGCGCTGCTGGCGACATCGGGCGCCCTGGCGATCGTGATCGGCCTGGCGGTGCAAAGCTCGCTCGGCGACGTTTTTTCCGGCATCGTGCTGAATATCGAGCGGCCGTACCGGGTGGGCGACTGGATCATTCTGGATGCCAACAATATCCAGGGGAGGGTGATCGAAACCAATTGGCGGGCGACGCACATCCTGACGGCGAACCAGGACGTGGCGATCATTCCGAACAGCATTATCGCCAAATCCACGCTGGTGAACAGCAGCTCGCCAACGCCGATCCATGGCGCCAGCCTGCGCCTGAAGCTGGAGCCGACGCTGACGCCGGCGGCGAACCGGGACCTGCTGAAGGAAGTTCTCCTCGGCACCACGCATATCCTGCGCGTGCCGGAGCCGAGCGTGACCATCAAGGATCTCAGCGCGGAGATGATCGATTTCGAACTGTCCTATTCGGTGGCGGATGTCGGCCATATGGACCCGGCGCAGAACGAGCTGTTCGACCGCGCCTATCGGGCGGCGGCGGCGGCGGG
>JAATGE010000168.1 GCA_015654825.1 Rhodospirillales bacterium | reverse complement strand
TCTCGGACCATCCCGAAGACCAATGCGTTGGTGGCATATGGGTCTATGACACGACGCCGGTACCTATTTACGGTGTACTGGGTTGGACCCCGCTGACCGGCACCAGCGCCGCCACTCCGTTTGTTGCGGCAGTGCTTAATGATGCCGGCAAATTCTACGGTTCCTCGGATGCGGAGCTGGCGGAAATCTATGCGGCGCCGACGCAGGCCAGGGCGTTTACCGACATTGTTACCTACAGCTGCCTTTCCGGTTCAGGGCAGGAAATGGTCGCGGTCAAAGGATGGGATTTTTGCACCGGCGTAGGGGTACCGTTCGGCCTGGGGGACAAATGACAGCCCTCGCTCTCCTATCGCGGAGGTGCCGCACTTCGCACCGCTTACCAGCAATGAACGTTTTGAAGGAACGCAAGATGTTTAGACTATTCGGGCGGGCGCTTGCCGCGGTGCTGGTCGCACAATGGCCAATTTGTGTGCATGCTCAGTCCGGCCCGGCCGCGCCGGCGCCGGGATCCGCCGTCACCATCGTGCTGAAACCAGGAGAATCCGTACGCGAGGGGGTGCATCGTTCGATGCGCGCCGCGGCGCTCGCGCGGCTCATTGCGGCGACAGGCGTGTCTTCGCGGCCGCTTGCGGTGGCAGCATCATCGGTGACCGCGCCGACCCTGACCGCCGGGACCGTCGTGTCAACGTCACTGAACGTCACCTCGCCTCCGGCCGCGCCGATCGTGCGGTTCAGTTTTGCAGCTCCTTCCGGGTTCAGGTTCGCGATTTTCGACTTTACCTCTCCGCATGGGCAGGTCTTGCAAGTCGCCTATACCGAGCCAAGCCCGTACACGACGAGTGGTACTATCACTTTCCGGGATTTCTCAAGTACCCTTGGGTTGTACTCGGAGGGCGGGACCTGGACGTTGACATCCGCGGAAATCTATCTGGAGCAGCTCGTAGGCGGGGCTATAGAGACCACATACGATCAGGCGCAATTGGAGGCGATGTTCACTAATCTAAGTGTAAATGTTACGAACAACGGTACACCAGATTATACGCCTCCGATCGTCAGCGCGGGCAAGATCCTGACGCCTATCGTGCATGCGGAAAATCCTCCCGGCTTCTTCAAAACCAGCCTGACCGTTCAGGATGAGATTTCCGGCGTGAACTCCGCCTTTGTTATTGTCGAGCCTGCGCAAAGCGGCGGCCCCGTCAGTTATGACGAACCCGCATTTCCGGCTCCCGTTTTCAATGGAACGGTGGGCAACTCAATTCAGCTAAACGGCGGCGGCGGTGCGCTCGAGGGGCCCTATTGGATTGTTGGTTATGGCGCTACAGATGTCGCGGGAAATGCCTTCGTGGATGATAATTCCGCGGACATCAAGGCATTGTTCGGCAGAAGATTCTTTTGGGTGGTGAATTAGCGAAACGGCGGCATACGGGCGGCGGGTTCACGCTTTTATATGGGGATCTGCCCGCGCGAGGTCCCGTTCAGGTTTGGAGAAAGCAAGATGGCTTCGAAATTCAATTGGATTTACGTTGCGGCGCTGCTGGCGCAATATCCGGCGGCTTGTCTTGCCCAGCGCGCTAACCCCGCGGCGGCGGTGCGACCCTGGATTGTTGTGATGAAGCCGGGCCAAACTGCGGCTGAAGCTGTTCGAGAAGCAAGGCGTGCGATGGATTTTGCCCGCTATCCGGTGGCGGAAGCAACGGCGCTGCTTCATCCCACCACCGAGGCGGCGGCGGGTGAATCGGGATATCCCAGAATTACGGCGGGCAAGATATTGTCGACGACATTGAATGTCGCGGTGGCGCCGGGGTTGGCCCCGACAGTGGAGGTATCGTTCAACGCGCCGGCCGGCGTGTTTTCCGTTGTCGCGACCTTTACGTCACCGCACGGCCAATCAGTCGTCTGCGCCTATTACGAGCCCTACGTTAGACCAAAACATGGCTCATTGACCTTTCAGGCGCCGCAGACACCGGGAGCAGGCCTGTACGCGGAACCAGGCAACTGGACGCTAACCAATGTCGAAATCACTGATGCGAACTATCAAATGACGACATATTCGGCGAAAAAACTCGACAAGATATTTTCGGCGACCGCGATCAATGTCATCAATACCGGCACGCCGGATTTTACCCCGCCAACGATATCCGCTGGCGACGTCCTGACGCGCAAGGTGAACCTCAATGACCCACAATCGGTGTTCAAGGCCAGCCTGACGGCGGCGGACGACGTATCAGGAGTTTCGACGCCGATTATCGTTATCAATATGGAATCCAAGGTGCCGGGTGGCTATGAAGCTAATCAGGTTGCGCCGCTGGCCGAGCTCAACGGAACGTTCGACATAGTGATTCCAGGCCAGGTTCTTGGCGTGCTCCCAGGGGTTTGGCAGGTGGTCGCCTATGGCGCGAGTGATGTTGCCGGCAATTTGTTTCTTGAAGACAGCCCTGCGAAGGTGAAGGCGCTTTTTGGAAATGTCGACTTTACGGTGGATTATTTTTAGGCGCGACGCCGTTACAGTGCTGGGTGTGTAATTGGCGAACCCAGGTGGATGAAGCTGCGATTGTAGTAGGTGACGCGCTGTAATTGAGTGTTGCGTAGAGAAAACGAGAACAACGAATGGCGAGCCGGCGGAAGCGTAAGTCGGTTGTCCCGGCGCGCTCAAGGTGGAGGACGAGGCCCCCCACCCGAGGCGTCTGGCGTTAACGGGCGAACGTAACTACGTTTTTCTGTAGCGTTACCGCAGTCTGGGCCAGCAGCCTGCCGTTGATCGATGCACCTGTAAGCATCGCGATCGATGTCTTGGCGAGTATGGTGCCCTCGAAGTGCGCCGTCGTCCCCATCGTCACCTTGCCTGCGACCTGCCAATAGATGTTGTGGGGCCGGGCTCCGCCGCTGAGCATCACCGCCGTCGCCGCAGCGATATCGACATCCTGCGCGACCTGAAATATCCAGACGTCCTTTTTAGTACCTTGGAGCGTTACGTTGGATGATATCGTGACGTTCCCACTCCAGCTGTAGACGCCTGGCGGGATAGTCAGACCACCGATTTGACCGCCTCCGAGTTCGCTTACGTCCGGCGTACGGCCGGCTGCGTCGGTGTAGGCAGTTTGCATGTCCGAAATGGCGTGACCCAGGAGTGCCGGATGGACAAGACTGCACGGGGACGGGCCTGTCGCATCAACAGAGATGATTCGCCCGGTAACCTCAGAGCAACTCAACAGATTCGCAGCGCCTGTAATGGGGCTGGTGCCGACGTTCCCTTTCACGGCCGAGCCCGGGACATCGGTGATGCCCGATTCCGACAAGATCACGTACCGCGCGGCATGCCGAAGGACCACTGTCGACGGACCTGCGGCAAAAGCCGACGGTGCCGAAAACGTTGCTGCCAGTAATATCGGCAGCGCGCAAATTCCTCGTTTTGATTTGAACAACTTTTTTCTCCTGTGGCGTCGAATTGTCTAAAAATTACGGCTGACCAATGATTGTCTATGCCTTAAAATCTGCGGCGTCTACCAAATTATTCAATCAAATCGTCTTGTTAAATGGACGCGTGACCTTTGACCGGTCTGGCTTGCTCGATCGATAAAATGCATTTCGGCCTGCGCCGGTCCGCGGCTGCAGGCCCGTCCCTCGCGACGAACGTTAGGCCGCTCACAGGAAACGGTGCTGTGGCTCAGAAAAACCTGGCTATTTCGTATTGCATTCAAACTGAATGAACTGACGAAACAGGTTTCTGGCGGGCCATGACCGACGATGATGAGCACTATGTCTACGCCATAGCCCTATAGCTGACCGTAGACGCGCCCTGCCGGGTACACACGCAAACTCAATCCGAGAATCTGTTCCCGCGCCCGACGTTGCACGTGGCGCAGAGGGTTCGCAGGTTGTTCTCCCTCGTTCTGCCGCCATTCGCCCATGGGATAACGTGGTCGACGTGAAGCACACAATCGGCATTGCGTGCCGGGTGGTCTCCGCAGAGCACGCATCGAAATCGGTCGCGATGCAGAACGCGGAACCGTAGGCCAAGTCCTATTTTGCGCACGTCTTCGGCGACACGCTCAACCTTTTGAATCGGCACCGCTGGCTCGACTGTCGGCAAAGGCTCAGGCTCCGCGTTTGCACGCTCCACGAATGCGGCAAGCGCTCGGTTCCAAGTTTTGAACCGCTCCTTGTAGGTGTCGGCCGTTACGCGCGATGGTATTTCGCGCATTTCATCGTACGTTGGCGCACGCCCGTAATGCGTCCAGACAGCAAGAAGGTTCTCAAATAATTCGTCGTTCGTGAAGCGCTGCCCTGACCGTGCAACCTCAAGCCCGGCGCTCTCCATGGCCGATTTCCACGACCCAAACCGGCGGCGAAAAATCGCTGACCCGACCCGGCTATGCTCGTCGACGTCGCGGGTCGTCACAACATCTCGGCCCAGATTTAAGGCGACGCGCCGCAGTTCATCGATCAATTCGGCATCCGTCATCTGCTTGGCGACGGACACCATCTGCTTCTCGGTAACAACCGCGCCGCTGTATCTGTTCTGCAGTTGTGCCTGCTGAAGCGCAGCCTCCCAAGAGCCAAACCGCCGCCTCACCGTCTTCGCTGAGACGCGCGAATGCTGTTCGAAAACTCGGCGTGAGAAGGTGCCGACCGGCGCAATCGCGGCAACACGCTTCAGTTCGGCGAGGATCTCGTCGTCATCATAATCGATCAGGCGGTCGATCTCGAACTTCATGAATCTCTGGGTTTCGGGTTGGAATCGCCTTTGGTGAGCGGCAGTCGAGCGTAACGGATTCGGACGGCAAGATAAAAGCAACGCCTCCCTTCGCTCGGTTTGCTGTGGTCGGTCAAAGGGTTAGGGCAGTGCCGCCGGAAAGGGGATGGTGCCGCTTTTACGGAAAAGTCTGTGAAATCAACGCTAATTGCGCCACCCATCGCGGTTTTACGGGCTCTGGCGGGGAGAATGCGGGACGGCAAGGGAAAAGCCTGGCCGTCCCGGCCGCGTATCTGGTTGGTATGATTGGGAGTTTCGGCGAATCGCAATATCGAGGCTACCAGCCGTTTCCGCCGAAAGACCAATGACATCAACGATCCGAGCGCCATCCGCACACCGCCGGCCAATACGCTCGACAGAGTTGCTTCATTCTGATAACTCTATGCCGTGACTGAGCCACGCGACCCGACCCTCGATGTGCTGCTCGACCTCGACGGCCAGGTGCTCGTCGTGGACCCGGAGGGCGGCCACTGGGTCCGGGTCGTGGTGACGAGGGTGCCAGAATCACCCGAGAAGCCGCACGGGCTCGATTACTCGCTGACGCTGCACGGCCCGGATGGCGAGCGGCTGGTCGGCTTCGACAACGCCCATCCGGTGGCGCGGCAGAAACGCGGCGAGCCGCAGGACCATCGCCACCGGCTGCGGACGATCAAGGCTTACGACTACCGGGACGCGGCGACGCTGCTCGGCGACTTCTGGACCACGGTGGACGCGGTGTTACGCGAGAGAGGAGTGATCCCATGACGACCCTGAAAGTGGGCATCGCCAGCTATGAGGACATGAAGGCCCGAACCATGGCCGTGGCGCGCGGCGAGCACCGCATCGCGCCCGACGAGCCGAAGGTGTGGTTCACCTCGACCGAGTCCTTTGCCAAGGTTTTGTCGGCCGGCAACCGCGACCTGCTGCGGGTGATCGTTGAGCAGGCCCCGGGCTCGCTCGATGAACTGGCGCGGATCACAGGCAAGGCGAAGTCCAACCTGTCGCGCACGCTGCGAACGATGGCGGGCTATGGCCTCGTCCGCCTGGAACGCGGCGAGCGCGGGCGGATCACGCCGAAGGTGGCGCATGACCGGGTGGAGCTGGACCTTCCGCTCACGGTCGCACGCAAGGCGGGTTGAGCCGTGACCGCTGGGCGGCGAGCAGTCCGGACCGTCGTCAGCCCGTCAAGGCTGGCGCGTGCCGCGCCACCGCTGCGCGGCTGCGGCCTTGACCGCCTGCCGCCGCCCCGGCCGGTGGCCCGCAAGCGATCATGGTTCAAAGTGAGCGGGACCGCTCCCTTTCCTACGGGCGCGCGCGTGCCGTGGCGTAGAGATCGGCCGTTCCGCCCGCCGGGTGTTTACGCGATCCTGCCGCAATGTCCCGGCACCGCTCATCCCCGCGCGACCGCGCCACGTTCGGCGACTTGCCTGCCGATCTCTATGTCGTGCCCGGCCCCTGGCCGCGCCTTGGCCGCCCCGTCAAGCATGACGTTGAGACTTGGCGCGTCGTGGACGACTGGCCCGTGCGCGTGCCGGTCACGGATGCCGAGGTGGATATGTTCGAAGCTTGGTTCGGCGACGTGTTCGACGAACTGTTCGGGTCGTCGCGATGAGATAAGGAGATTGCCAGCATGACCGTGCCGCAACGCGCCGCCCTCTATCTGCGCGTCTCAACGGCGCGCCAGGCGGAGCACGATGTGTCCATTCCGGATCAGAAGCGGCAGGGCGAGGCCTATTGCCAGTCTCGCGGCTACCAGCTCGCCGAGACCTACGTCGAGCCGGGCGCGTCCGCCACCAACGACCGCCGCCCGGAATTCCAGCGCAGGATCGAGGCGGGCACGAGCAAGCCCGCGCCATTCGACGTGGTGATCGTCCATTCATTCAGCCGCTTCTTCCGCGATCATTTCGAACTGGAATTCTACGTCCGCAAGCTGGCGAAGAACGGCGTCAAGCTGGTCTCGATCACCCAGGAAATGGGCGACGATCCGATGCACGTCATGATGCGCCAGATCATGGCGCTGTTCGACGAATACCAGTCCAAGGAAAACGCCAAGCATGTGCTGCGCGCCTTGAAGGAGAATGCGCGCCAGGGGTTCTGGGACGGCTCCCTACCGCCCATCGGCTACCGCGTCGTCGTGGCCGAGCAGGCCGGCGCGGAGGTCAAGAAGGAGCGTGCGGTCAGCCCGCGACACGCCGACACGCAT
>JAATGE010000249.1 GCA_015654825.1 Rhodospirillales bacterium | reverse complement strand
TGATCTTCTGAACAGCGGTAGCCATGTCGGTAATCTCCGCGACGGGCGCCGAGAGACTCTCTCTCGACTTCCAACCCGTCACGAAGACCGGCGCAGCCCTTTCACTCTCGACTCACCGAACTCGCGGGGTGTTAATCGTTGCGCACCCCGGTACTCAGACCCGCCATTCATCGAAACTCGTCGGCAATCGCAACTATCTCCTTTGACGGCGTCCCGTAACTCACGAGCCTCACGTCGAGATCGAAGGTCGTCATCAATTCTAGTGCCCGCCGCATGGCGGCGTGGATCCAACTGCCATGATTGCCGAAGGCGCCCCCGCCGAGAAGCGTCAGGAAAGCCACATTTGATGCGCCGCGTTGCGCGTTCAGCAGGGCCGCCCACAGTGTGGCTTCGTATGCGGCCTCCAAGACAAGCAACGCGAATGACTCCCAATGAGCAGGCGGCACACGACTGTAGGCGACTGGAAGTGCCGAGCAGAATGATTGAGAGACCCGCGGCCGATCCGGGCCCGCTGCTTCGGTGACTTCTACATCTCGATGTATCCCGATGCGTAATCTTCCGCGCAAGGCATCGATCTGGTCTGGTGCAAGCGTTCCGAGATGTCGAGCGATGGTATCGAGTCCCGTTTGGGTACACAATGCGTAGCCGTTCTGCATCGTCCATAGATTGGCGACAGGCAAATTCGTCGTGCTGCTGAGGGTTGTGCCGAGGTCAGCGAGCCCATCGAGTTGCCTCGTCGCGGTCTGGCCCTGGCTGCCCTCAATCGGAACGAAGTAATTCCGGTAGATGGTTGCCGCACCTGCTGCGATGGCGCAAGCCGGCCCTTGAGTGCGATCGCTTTGATATCGGGTCACGCCATGTTCCGGTGTCACATCTGGCGACACCATCTCGAGCAGATTGAACTGCGATGCTACCTGGAATAGCGCGCCTGCATTTTCGGAAGCCTGATGCATGCGCCGCACATCGCCTGTCACTACACTTGTTTTGATCCGGCCAGGCAGTCTGCCGCCAGACTTTGCTCTTTCCCGAAGAGCCTGAAGTGAAACCAGTTCAAGCTCGCCGATCCCATAGCTAGCGCCATTGATCTGCGAGCGCAGTCGTCCGTCCTCGACCTCGAGCCTGGCACGGGTTTCTGCGTAGCCGACTTCCCGAAACCCCGTGAGCTGTTCGAACCAATCCATGATCATCTCCGTGTCTCACTACGTCCTCGTGCGGACACCCATGACGTATTTTTCCTGCTCGTTGGTCTCGATCGCGCCGGGACGGACGGCGCGCACCTGCCGGATCGCGGTCGCTGGCTCCATGCCCAGTTCGATCAGAAGTCGAG
>JAATGE010000432.1 GCA_015654825.1 Rhodospirillales bacterium | reverse complement strand
GGTGGTGGCGGGCGCTGCGGCGGGGACCGTGGCGGGACTCGTAGTCGTTCTGCGCTTTCTCTGAAGGCCCGGGACTCTGCCACATAGGCGCTAAGTTAAGCGAGAATGGCAGTCCAGGGCGCTGCCCTGGACCCGCTGGGGCCCGAGGCCCCAGACCCCCGATACTTGGGGGGAGACGGCGAAGCCCGCAATCCATATCACGTAATGGCTTCGCCGGGCAAACGATGAATTGGGGTCTGGGGACTTGTCCCCAGCGGGTTCAGGGCAGAGCCCTGGCCTTTTTTCTTACTGGCCCCAGCCCGCGCGTTGTGTCCGATGTTTCATGCCGCGCCTTGGCGGCGCCATTATTCCGCCTGTTGGCCGCCTTTGGCGCTGCCTTTCTTTGCAGGGTCCGGCACCGATGCCGGCAAAGGAGACATCACGATGCCCCGTTATTATCGCGCCCTGCTGACGACGTTCCTGGCCGGTGCGCTGGCTGCGCCGGCGTTCGCGCAGACGCCTGCACCGGTGCCGCCCGCGGCATCGTCCGCGGCTGCCGCGCCGACCGCCGACACGGCGGGTGCGCCGCCCGCTACGGCAAAAACGCCGGAAAAACCCGTCGTACACAAGCATCGCCACGCAGCCCGCACGAAAACCTCGCCGCTCGGCCCCGTGGCGAAGCCGGGGATTGCGCCGCCGCCAGCCTCGACGAAGTGAGCGCGGGCAAGAAAAAACCCGCGGCCTTGTGGCCGCGGGTTTGTCCGAAGCGCCCGGTTGGGTGCGACTAGTTGACTGTGTTCAGATACAGCGAGTCGGTGCTGATGTAGCAGAGCAGGCTGGTGCCTACGACGAGCTGCGTGTTGGTGGTGGTGAGCTTCCAGCCGTAGTCCGTTCCGGTTCCATTGGTCGGAATGACGGTGACGATGCTGGTTTGCGGCGTGCCGTTCGCGTCGGTACCATTGCCGCTGACCAGGGAGTAGTTCGCCAGGCCGTTCAGCCCCGGCTGCGTGCTGGGCGCGGCGCAGTTGGTGATCCCCTGCGGATTCGGATCCTTCTTGGTTGGTGTCGGCGTCGGTGCCGTATAGATCGTTACCGCGGCGCCGGTCACGCCGCCGATCGAACTGGCGGTGAATGCCGTTGCCTTCGGAAGTTTCGGAAACGAGCAATTGATCCAGGCCGTGGTGTAAGGCGAGGCCTGGGTACCGGCGCCGCTCGGGTTGGCGATCGTGCTGGTGAAAGCCTTGCCAAGGCCGCCGACGGTAGCCTCGCTTGTGTTGACGACGCCGGGCGCGACGCCGAGGCCGGCGCAGGTTCCCGACGGATCGATCGTGGCGGTGTATTGTGTGGTGCCGGCGTACTGGCCCTTCAGCACCACCGGCTGGGCCAGCGCGGGTGCCGAAACGACGGCGACCAGCGCGGCAGCGGACAGAGTTCTAAACATCGTTCACTCCCAAGGATGTTAACCGAGCGCTCGCGGCGCCGCGGTCGTGGCTTTCGTGCTCACTTGTAAGTGTCGAGGTACAGCGCGTCGGTGCTCAGGTAGCAGACGAGTTGTTTGCCGACATTGAGCTGCGTGTTGGTGGTGGTGAGCTTGAAGCCAGAATCCTTGCCGGTTCCATTCGCCGGTATGACGGTCACGGTATTGGTTTGCGGCGTGCCGTTGGCGTCGGTGCCGTTGCCGCTCACCAACGTATAGTTCGCCGCGCCGTTCAGTCCGGCCTGGGTGCTGGGGGCGATGCAGGCGGTGGTCTGCTGGCCGGCCGGGGTCGACGTGTAGATCGTTTCTGCAGTGCCGGTCACGCCGCCGATGCTGCTGGCGGTAAACGCGGCCGCGGCGGGAAGCGCCGGGAATGCGCAATTGATCCAGGCCGTGGTGTAAGGCGAGGCGCCCGTGCCAGCGCCGCTGGTGTTGGCGATGGTGCTGGTCCAGGCCTTGCCGAGGCCGCCGACGGTGGCGACGCTGGAGCTCACCTTGCCGGGCACGACGCCCAATCCGGCGCAGGTGCCGGACGGATCGATGGTCGCGGTATATTGTGTGGTGCCGGCGAACTGACCCGCGGGCACGGCAGGCTGCGCCATGGCGGGCGCGGCAAAAAGGGCCACCGCCGCGGCGGCGGATGCGGTTTTGATCATCGTTCACTCCCAAGGTTATTTACTGAGGCGCTTTTATCGCGCCACCAAAGTCGTAGCTTCACCATTAGGTGATGTCAATTAGTTCACGTAGGGGGAAGCGACCAAAAGCGCGCTTTGCCTCAAAATAGAGACCGCGCACGCCCTGGTTGTTACGGGTGCGTAGCCGCTTCCGATGGCTTCGTGCCGCGCTCGGCGCCGTCGCGCGATAATGCCGGGCCGGCGGTCAGCCGGCCTGTGCTGGCGCCTGTTCCGGAAACAGACCGAGCAGACCGGTGGCGGTCGCCGCGCATATTCCGCGTTCGGTAATGAGCCCGGTCAGCAATCGTGCCGGGGTTACATCGAAGGCGGGGTTCGCGGCCGGGCTGTCGCTGGGCGCGATGCGCACGGTGACGACCGAGCCATCCATGGCGCGCCCGGTGACCGTGGTCACTTCGGTGGCAGGACGTTCCTCGATCGGTATGTCCCTGACGCCGTCAGCGACGTTCCAATCGATCGTGGTGCCGGGCACCGCCACCCAGAACGGCACGCCGTTATCGTGCGCCGCCAGCGCCTTGAGGTAGGTGCCGATCTTGTTCGCGGCATCGCCGGTGCGCGTGACGCGGTCGGCGCCGACTATGCACAGATCGACGCTGCCGTGCTGCATCAGGTGGCCGCCCGCATTGTCGACAATCACCGTGTGCGGCACGCCATGCTTGCCGAGTTCGTAGGCGGTGAGACCGGCGCCCTGGTTGCGCGGGCGGGTTTCGTCGACCCACACATGCACCGGCAGCCCGGCATCGTGCGCCGCGTAGATCGGTGCCAGCGCGGTACCCCAGTCGACGGTCGCGAGCCAGCCGGCGTTGCAATGAGTCAGTATATTGATTGGGCGGCCACCGGCGCGCACCGCTTCCCGCGCGATCAGCGTCATGCCGTGGCGGCCGATCGCTTCATTCTGCGCCACGTCCTCGTCGGCGATCAGGGCGGCTTCCTGGTAGGCGACGCGGAGACGGTCAGCCTGGCGCGTGCTGCGCAGGCGGGTCAACATGCGATCGATGGCCCATGCGAGATTGACCGCGGTGGGCCGTGTGGCCTTCAGCGCGGTGGCGGTGGCCGTCATGGCGTCGGCGGACGTGTCGGCGCGCATCGACAGCGCCATGCCGTAGGCGGCGACCGCGCCGATCAGCGGCGCGCCACGCACCTGCATGCTGCGAATGGCGTGCGCTACCTCGCGCACGCTGGTGAGGCGCAGGATATCCAAATTCCACGGCAGGCCGGTCTGGTCGAGGATACGTATCGACCAGCCATCGATGGGATCGACCCAGACGCTTCGATACGGAGTACCATCTATCTTCATGCGCGGCTGCCTTTGGTAACGGTTGGGTACGTAAATGCCATGAAGGAATCAAATGCGCTGGTGCAGCACGCAGACCAGGGTGAACAGCCGGCGCGCCGTTTCGAAATCGATTTCGACGCGGCCCTGCAGCCGTTGCATCATCAGCGTTGCGCCCTCGTTGTGCAGGCCGCGACGGCCCATGTCGATCGCCTGGATGCTCGCCTCGCGGCCGTCCTGCACGGCGTGCGCGTAGCTGTCGACCAGCAGCTGGTAGTCCTTGATCAGCCGGCGGAACGGCCCCAGCGCCAGGCCAAGTGCCGTCAGCGGCACGTCCTGCGCGTCGCGCACATCGAACATCAGCCGGCCCTCGACGATCGACAGGCGCAGGATGAACGGGCCGGTGAGGTCGCGCGGGACGAACCGGTTGGCGACGGAGAGGTCGCGCACCGCCTGCGCCAGGTCCGCCTGCTGCAGCGGGGACAGGGTGCCGCGATTCTCGCCGTCGAGCACGACGCGCGACAGCGAGCGATCGCCCTCGGCCAGCGTCTGGCCCACGGCCTGGCCGGAGGTGGGCCCCAGCCCCACGCCGTGTGGCACGTGATCAGGCATGGAGGGGCTCAGCCATCACCGGACGGCATCATGCCGAGCTGCAGCATCAGGCCGATGGTGGCCCCCTTGGCGGGCCGTAGCAGGCCGAGGGCGAGCAGCACCGTCAGCGGCAGGAAGATCGCGGCCTCGGTCCACAGCGAAAGGTCGAAGCGGCCGTCCAGTAGCACCTGGCTGGTGATCACGATGTGGCCGACCACGAATACCACGATGTAGGGCGGCGCGTCGTCGGCCCGGATGGCGCCGAGCGGGGCGGCACAGACCGGGCAGGTGTCGATCTGCCGGAGCCAGCCCTTGAACAGCTTGGCGCGCCCGCAATTCGGGCATTTTCCCGAGGCGCCGCGCAGCAGCGCCGGCCACATCCCGGGGCGGTCTGCGGTGGCGCCAGTGTAGGCCGGCCAGCGGATGGGCGCGATTTCGGACATTTTTGCTCGCAAAGCCTGGGTTTCAGTGTCTAGCACGGTTGCCGCGGTCGGTCGCCGTCAGGTTGCGCGCCGGGCGGGCGCGGGCCAAGAAGCCATAAATGTGGATTGCGCGCACCTTCGCAGCGTTGAATGAGGCGGTAGCTTCCGTGCGCCAGGCGCATGGCGGCCTCGCCCTGGTGCCGACCATGGGCGCGCTGCATGCCGGCCACCTCGCGCTGCTGGACGTGGCGCGGGCGCACGCGCCGGGCGTTGCGGTATCGATCTTCGTCAATCCCACGCAGTTCGGTCCGCAGGAGGATTTCGCGCGCTACCCGCGCGAGGAGGCGGCGGACCTGGACAAGCTGGAACGCGCCGGCTGCGATCTGGTGTGGCTGCCGGGCGTCGCCGAAGTGTACCCGCCGGGCGATGCGACACTGATCGACATGGCGGGCCCCGCGCTTGGCTGGGAAGGCGCACTGAGGCCGGGCCATTTCCGCGGCGTGGCAACAGTCGTCGCTAAACTGTTTGGCCAGGTGCGGCCGGATGCCGCGGTGTTCGGCGAAAAGGACTGGCAGCAATTGCAGGTCAT
>JAATGE010000341.1 GCA_015654825.1 Rhodospirillales bacterium | reverse complement strand
CTGGTGCGCGATGGGTGGCGCGTGGTGGCCACCGGCCGCCGCGCGGCGCGGATCGAGGCGCTGGCCGAGGATCTCGGCGGCGCCGTGCTGCCGTGGGCGCTCGATGTCACCGACGCGCGGGCGGTGGACGCGCTGCCGGGCTCGCTGCCGGCGGACTGGCGCGAGATCGATGCGCTGGTCAATAATGCCGGCCTGGCGCTGGGCCTCGGGCCGGCGCAGGACGCCGATATCGCCGACTGGGACCGCATGGTGGCGACCAACGTGACCGGGCTGATCCACGCGACGCGCGCGCTGCTGCCGGGCATGGTGGCGCGCGACCGCGGCCATGTGGTCAATCTCGGCAGCACGGCGGCGAGCTACCCGTATCCGGGCGGCCATGTGTACGGCGCGACGAAGGCGTTCGTGAAACAATTCTCCCTGAACCTGCGCGCCGACCTGATCGGCACGAATGTGCGGGTCACCGATATCGAGCCCGGCCTGTGCGGCGGCACCGAGTTTTCGCAAGTGCGGTTCCACGGCGATACGGCGCGCGCGCAGGCGATGTACGAGGGCACCACGCCGCTTGGTGCCGAGGATATCGCCGAGGCGGTGGCCTGGGTGCTGCAGTTGCCGGCGCACGTGAACATCAACCGCATCGAAATGATGCCGACCTGCCAGGCGAGCGGCCCGCTGGCGGTGAAGCGGCGGGCGCCATGAAGCGCCGCCAGTCGGAGAAACTGCTGGAGCGCTACCGCGTCACCGAGGGCACCGGCTTCCGGCTGAAGGATTTTCCCGCCGACGATCTGGGCGGCGGCCTCATTACGCGCGAGGCCGCGGATCCGCTGATGGCGGAGGGTGTGGCGCGGCTGGCGGCGCAGCAATTGCGGCTGTACGCGCATGGCAAATGGGCGCTGCTCTGCGTGTTCCAGGGCATGGATGCCAGCGGCAAGGACGGCACCATCCGCCACGTCATGACCGGCGTGAACCCGCAGGGCGTCACGGTGACCAGCTTCAAGGCGCCGGGGCCGGAGGCGCTGGCGCACGATTTCCTGTGGCGCATCCATGCGGCGATGCCGGAACGCGGGCGCATCGGCATTTTCAACCGCAGCCATTACGAGGACGTGCTGGTGACCCGGGTGCATCCGGAGCTGCTCGACAAGACGCGGCTGCCGAGCGAGTTGCGGGGCCGCAAATTCTGGCAGCACCGGCTCGAGGATATCGCCGCCTATGAGCGCTATTTGTCGCGCCAGGGCATCGTGGTGCTGAAATTCTACCTGAATTTATCCAAGGAAGAGCAGAAGCGCCGGCTGCTGGCGCGCATCGACCGGCCGGACAAGAACTGGAAATTCACCTCCGGCGATCTGGAGGAGCGGCAATTCTTCTCGGCCTACCACGACGCATTTGAAGCCGCGATCGCGGCGACGGCGCGGCCGCACGCACCCTGGTACGTGGTGCCCGCCGACCAGAAATGGTTCACCCGCCTGGTGGTCGTCGAGGCCATGGTGCAGGCGCTGACCGCCCTCGATCTGCGCGACCCGGCACTGCCACCGGAGGAATACGCTAAGCTGCAGGCGGCCCGGGAGAAGTTGGAAGCGGAATAAGCTGAGCGTCGCCAACGACGGCCGGACCTGAGGGACCGGGTTTGGTAATGAAGGCCGAACGCCCGGAAGGCAATTTATAAAACTACTTTTTCTTGGTGCTCTTGGTGCTCTTGGTGTCGAATATTGTGGTTGCATGCACGAATGCGAACCCGACGCGGGAGCCGGTGCAACTGCGCCAGACGCGGCCAGGCATTCAGACCGGAACCGGTAACGGAGGCCAAATTAAACACCAAGAACACCAAGAGAAAGGTCAGGAAGAAAATTTATAGGATTTGTCTTCTGGTTCTTCTTGGTGTTCTTGATGTTCTTGATGTTCTTGATGTTCTTGATGTTCTTGATGTTAAATATCGTGATCGCATGCACGAAACTGAACCCAACGCTTGGAAGACGGTTTAACTTCGCCAAGCGCGGCTGGGCATGTAGGCCTGATCGAGTAACGAATGTCAAGTTTAAACATCAGGAACCCGGTTGAATGATTATGGCGGGCTTGGCCTGCCTGGAATGGGAACATTCGGATCAGAAGGCCAGGAGATTGCCCCTGGGATAGAAGCGGCCGGATTATGACACCATTCTGACAGAAATCCGACAGGACAGTGGCCGCCAAGCGGTAGCCCGCACCGCCGGGCGTACGGAGGCCGAAGCGGGAACCTGACGGTGCCCGGCACATAGGCAAAGATCCTTCCGGGTTGCCTTCAAATCATGGCGGCCGGTTAAACCGCTACATCGTATCGTTCTCCGGCCCGGTTGCAGGTGCATCGCCACGTTACAACCGTGGCGCCATTCGCGTAAAGCGGGCAAGCACACGCAGCGGCGGGACCAGTCGCCTTATAAAACGTAACTTTGCCTGACCAATGAATT
>JAATGE010000414.1 GCA_015654825.1 Rhodospirillales bacterium | reverse complement strand
TGATGTTGATTTCGCTCGGCACTTGGTTTGGCGCCACGCAGAACATGTGGCCCGCGACACGCGACCTGAGGCACTTGGTTTCGGCCCTGATCGCGCTGCCGGCGATCGCCTATGCCGGGCGGCCATTCTTTCGTTCCGCATTCGCCGTGGTTCGCCACGGCCGCACCAACATGGATGTGCCGATCAGCATCGGCGTCATCCTGGTCGCCTCGATGAGCCTTTGGCAGACGCTGCAGGGCGGCCGGCAGATTTATTTCGACAGCGCGGTGACGCTGCTGCTCTTCCTGCTGATCGGCCGCGTGCTGGACCACCGGGCACGGGCCAGCGCGCGCGCCACCGCCGAGCAGTTGCTGCTGCTGCGTGCGGCGGACGTCGCCGTGCTGGGTGCGGACGGCAGCGTGCGGCGCGTGGCGCAGGAACATGTGGCACCCGGCGACCTGATCCTTGTCGGCATGGGCGAGCGGGTGGGCGTGGACGGGGTGATCGCGCAAGGCGCTGCGCTGATGGATGCGAGCCTGGTGACCGGCGAAAGCCTGCCGGAAACCGTTACGGTCGGCGGGCGCGTATTCGCCGGCACGCTCAATATGGGCGAGGCGGTGACGGTGCGCGCGACCGCGACCGGAAGTGCGACGCTGCTGGCCGAGTGCGTGCGCCTGATCGAGGCGGCGGAGCAGGCGCGCGGGCGGTTCGTGATATTGGCGGACCGGGTGGCGCGCCGCTATGCGCCGGCGGTGCATCTGTGCGCTGCGACAACGTTCCTGGTATGGTGGGTGGTATTGCACCGGCCGGTATCGGTCAGCCTGCTGACGGCGGCGTCGGTGCTGATCGTGACGTGCCCGTGCGCGTTGGCGCTGGCGGTGCCCGCGGTGCAGGTGATTGCCACCGGGCGTTTGTTCCGCGCCGGCATCCTGCTGAAATCGCCGACCGCGCTGGAGCGGCTGGCCTCCGCCGATACCATTGTGTTCGACAAGACCGGAACCCTGACGGACCCGACGCTGGGCATTGCAGCCGATTGTGACCCCGGCGCGCTGCGCATCGCGGCATCGCTGGCATGCTGCAGCCGGCACCCGCTATGCCGCGCGCTGGTGCGTGCCGCCGGGGGTGCCGCACCGGCGCCTGGTGTCGCCGAACATCCGGGCCGCGGCCTGCTGCTGGCGGCGCCGGGTGGCGCGATCCGCCTCGGCAGCCGCGCGTTTTGCGGCCTGGCCCCCGCCGAAAGCGTCGGCGGCCCGGAATTGTGCCTGACGCGCCCCGGGCTGCCGGCTGCGATCTTCCGCTTTCGCGAGCAGCTCCGCGTCGACGCGGGCGAAACGATCGCGCGCCTGCGCGGGCTCGGCCTGGCGGTGGAAATCGCCAGCGGCGATCACGAGGACGCGGTGCTGAAGGTGGCGTCCGAGCTCGGCGTGGAGACCGTCTGGGCGCAATTGTCACCGGTCGCCAAGGTGCGCCAGGTGGAGGCGCTGCGGGCCCGTGGGCGGCAGGTGCTGATGGTCGGGGACGGGCTGAACGACGGGCCGTGCCTGGCGGCGGCCGATGTCTCCGCCTCACCGGCCACCGCCGCGGACGTCAGCCAGACGGTCGCCGACGTGGTTTTTCAGGGCGCCGGATTGGCGCCCGTGGCAACGATGATCGAAGTCGCACGCCGCGCCCGCCAGGTGATGCGGCAGAATTTGGCGCTGGCACTGGGTTACAATGTGCTGATGGTGCCGCTGGCGGTTTGCGGGTATGTGACACCCTGGCTGGCAGCGGCCGCGATGTCTACCTCGTCGCTGCTGGTCATGGCGAATTCGTTTCGCCTCCGTGGAGCACGCGCATGACGCCGCTGGTATGGCTGCTGCTGATGAGTGTCGCGCTGGGCGCCGGCGCGCTGGCGCTGTTCCTGTGGTCGTTGCGGTCCGGCCAGTACGAGGATCTGGAAGGCGCCGCACAGCGCATCCTGTTCGACGATTAGGCGGGCCGCGACGCGGTTTGCCGGCGCTGCCTTGCCCGGCCCGAGGGCGAGGCCCACTATGGGGCGCATGGGAGAAACGCTGCTCGACGTGAAAGGCCTGAGTTGCCCGCTGCCGGTGCTGCGCGCCAATCGCGTGCTGCGCGGCCTGCGGCCAGGCGACAAGCTGCGCGTGCTGGCCACCGACCGCGCCGCGGTCGCGGATTTCCGCAGTTTTTGCCGGGAGACCGGACATGACCTGGTTTCCTTCGCCGAGGAGGAAGGCGTGTTGAGCTTCACGATCCGCCGCCGCCGCGACCCGCCGGAGGCCGCGGCATGAAGCGCGTCGCCTTGTTCACCCATCGCGCCTGTCTGGAGCACGATCCGGGCGCGGGCCATCCGGAATGCCCGGAGCGCCTGCGCGCCATCCTGGCAGCGCTCGATCACCCCGATTTCGTGGCCTTGCTGCGCGAACAGGCGCCGGAAGCGAGTTTCGAGCAGCTGACCGCGGTGCATCCTGCCGGCTACGTGCAGGCGATGTTCGACCTGGCGCCGCCGGAGGGCGAGCTTATAGCGCTGGATGCCGACACCTACGTCAATGGCGCCAGCGTGGAGGCGGCGCGGCGCGCGGCGGGCGGCGTGATCGCCGGCGTGGACGCGGTAATGGAAGGGTGGGCCGATGCGGCGTTCGCCGCGGTGCGGCCACCCGGGCACCACGCGGAGCCGACGCGCGCGATGGGGTTTTGCGTGTTCGCCTCGGTGGCGGTGGCGGCGCAGCACGCCCGCAAGCGCTGGGGGCTGCGGCGCATCGCGGTGGTTGATTTCGATGTTCACCACGGCAACGGCACCCAGGACATCTTTGCCCGCGACCCGGATCTGTTTTACGCCAGCAGCCACCAGTTGCCGTGCTACCCGGGAACCGGCGCGAGCTCGGAACACGGCGTGGCACGCAACGTGGTGAATTTGCCGCTTTCGCCGGGTGCGGGATCGATGCAGTTCCGCGAGGCGTGGGAATATATCGGCTTGCCGGCCCTGGAGGCGTTCGCGCCGGAGCTGCTGCTGGTGTCGGCGGGCTTCGATGCGCACCGCGCGGACCCGCTGGCGCAGCTGCGGCTGGATACGCTGGATTACGGCTGGATCACCGACCGGCTGCTGGCGGTAGCCGATGCCGGCTGCGGCGGGCGGGTGGTCTCGGCGCTGGAAGGCGGCTACGACCTGGAAGCACTGGCGGCCTCGACGGCGCTGCACGTGCGGCGGCTGATGCGGCTGTAGCGGTCGGGGCCGCGGCGCCCGGATCGGCGCGAAGCCCGGGGCTGGCGTTCAGGTTGCGGTTGGCGTGGGTGGCGCCTATAAGGCGCGCCGCCGCTTGCGCTGGAGAGGTGCCGGAGCGGTCGATCGGGGCGGTCTCGAAAACCGTTGTACGTTTGCGCGTACCGTGGGTTCGAATCCCACCCTCTCCGCCAGGGTGGCCCTTGCTAGTGTGCGCCAGCGTCCGCGGCAACCCCTTAAAATCTAATGTAAACAGCCTGCTAAGCGGTTTCATCCACCACCCATGTTCACTTGTGTTCATGCTCTACCGGGCTTAGCTTTAGGGGAGAGTTTAGGGGATGTTTCGGTTGTCCCCTATTTGGCGGACGCTTAGGCGGCCTTCTCCCCTAATCAGGGCGCGGGCATCCGTCCCCTAGACGGAGGGTGCCAGATGCCGCCTCGGCCGGAGCCGCTAAACGCACTGCGGGTGAAGAACGCCCCGCCGGGCCGGTATGGTGACGGCGGCAAGCTGTACCTGCTCGTGCGCAGTGCCGAGAGCGCGTGGTGGCTGTTCCGGTACACGGCCGCCGGCAAGCTGCGGGAGATTGGTCTCGGCCCGGCTCGGGGCGCCCAGGCCGTGTCTTTAGCAAGGGCTCGGGAGAAGGCAGCGGAGCTGTATCGGACAGTAGCCGCCGGGGTGGACCCGCTGGCGGCCCGCGTAGCCGAAGCATGGGCGAAGGAGGCCGAGGCTGAGGTTGCCGTGCGCCGGGCGGTCACATTTCGGGATGCGGCGGAGTCTTACATCCAGTCCCATGCTGCCGGCTGGGGGAACCCGAAGCATAAGGCGCAATGGGGCAGCTCCCTTGCCGCCTATGCCTATCCGCGCATCGGCAGCCTGCCGGTCGCGAGCGTTTCCACCGATCAGGTGTTGGCGGTGTTGCAACCGATTTGGCAGGCAAAGCCGGAAACGGCTAGCCGCCTGCGAGGCCGCATTGAGTCTATATTGACGGCTGCGACGGTGAAGGGACTGCGCACGGGCGACAACCCGGCCCGCTGGCGCGGCCATCTGTCGGTACTATTGCCGGCCCGCAGCAAGGTGGCCCCAGTGGAACACCATGCTGCCCTGCCGTTTGCGGAGTTGCCCGCATTTTATCTGCGCGTTCAGGCTGCCGATGGGCTTGGCGCTCGTGCGCTGGAACTGGCCATTTTGACTGCCGCACGGACCAACGAGGTGCTGGGCTCAACCTGGACTGAATTCGACCTGGGCGCGGCGCTATGGACGGTACCGGCCGCACGTATGAAGGCGCGCCGCGAGCATCGTGTGCCGCTGTCCGCCCCGGCGGTCGCACTGCTGCGGAAGCTCGCCACGATCCGACAAGGCCCGCACGTCTTCGCTGGGCAGAAGGAGGGCAAGCCGCTGTCCAACATGGCCCTCCTGATGACGCTGCGACGGATGAACCGGGGCGACCTAACTGCACACGGATTCCGCAGCAGCTTCCGCGACTGGGCTGCGGAAAGCACTGGCCACCCGTCAGAGGTAGTGGAGATGGCCTTGGCGCATGCCGTGGGTGACAAGGTAGAGGCTGCGTACCGACGTGGGGATTTGTTTGAAAAGCGGCGAAAACTGATGAATGATTGGGGTGCCTACTGCACTGTCCCGGTCTCGAACCCTGCATAGCCTGCGCTCGGCTGGG
>JAATGE010000536.1 GCA_015654825.1 Rhodospirillales bacterium | reverse complement strand
GCCCCAGCGGGTCCAGGGCAGAGCCCTGGCCTTATCTTTTCGAAGGAGCATCACAATGGACCGAAGCACGAGCAAGATCTACCTGGTAGGCGGCGGCATTGCGTCCCTCTCCGCGGCTGCCTTCATGATTCGCGACGGCGACATTCCAGGCCACAACATCACAATCTTCGAGGAGCTAGGCCAGATCGGCGGCAGCCTGGACGGGGCCGGCTCGCCCGAGGCGGGGTATGTGCTGCGTGGCGGCCGAATGATCGAGAGCAAATACCGTTGTACGTTCGAACTGTTTTCCTCGATCCCGACGCTCGATGAAAGCCGCACGGTCACGCAGGAGATTTTTGCGTGGAACGAGACGATGAAGACTTCGTCGCAGTCGCGCCTGGTGCGCGGTGGGCAACGGGAGACGGCGCCCGAATTCGGCCTCAGCGAAAAGCATATATTGACCATCGAGCGGCTGGCGCTGGAACCGGAGGGGATGCTCGGCCGCAGCAGCATCGAGGATCAATTCGATACGGCATTTTTCAGCACGAATTTCTGGTTCATGTGGTGCACGACATTTGCGTTTCAGCCGTGGCATAGCGCGGTGGAATTCAAGCGCTACCTGGTGCGGTTCGCGCATATGGTGGACGGTTTCGACCGCCTGCAAGGCATCATGCGAACCGTTTACAACCAGTACGACTCGATGGTGCGGCCGTTGCAGAAATGGCTGGAGCAGCGGGGTGTGCGGTTGGAGTTGAATACACGCGTCACCGATCTCGGCTTCAGCGAGGCGGGCGGCGAGACGATCGTGACGCGGATTGCGTTCGAGCGGGACGGCAAGGGTGGCGAGGTAAGCGTTGCGGCGACCGACTATGTTCTGGTCACGCTGGGCTCGATGACCGAGGCATCGAGCCTCGGCACGATGGACGCGCCGCCGGCGCTGCTGGGAAAGCGGGACGGGGGCGCCTGGACATTATGGGAGAAGATCGCGGCCGGTCGGCCGCAATTCGGGCAGCCCGCGAACTTTGCGGATCACATCGACCAATCGAAATGGATTTCGTTTACCACGACGTTGCATGATCCGACGCTTTTGCGCCTGGTTCGCGAGCTTACCGGCAACGTGCCGGGCGAGGGAGGGCTGATTACGTTCCCGGAGTCCAACTGGCTGGCCTCGATCGTCATTCCGCACCAGCCGCATTTCATCGGTCAACCGGAGGATGTCAGTGTGCTGTGGGGTTACGGGCTGTTTGTCGACAGGCCAGGGAACTTCGTCAAGAAGCCGATGTCCGCCTGCGGCGGTCGTGAAATCATGACGGAGGTGCTGGGCCATTTGCGCATCGAGGCGGAGGCGGCGGGAGTTTTGCAGAGCTGCATCTGCATTCCGTGCATGATGCCGTTCATTACGAGCCAGTTTCTGCGGCGTGAAAAGGGCGATCGCCCGCAGATCGTACCGAGGGGCTCGCGCAATTTCGGCTTCATGGGGCAATTCTGCGAACTGCCGGAGGACGTGGTTTTTACGGTCGAATACTCTATCCGCTCGGCGCAGGCGGCGGTTTACTCGCTGCTCGGGCTGGGGCGGGAGCCGCCTGCGGTTTATCACGGAAAGTTTGATCCGCGCGTGCTCTACAAGGCGTTCCTGGCCCTGCACGACGTGCAATCGTGACGGCGGCCGCGGCGGCGCGGATTTTGCCGCCCGCGAACGGCAAGGTCGTGGCCGCAGCCGGGCCGGCGGACGCGGCCGGTCTGACCAGTGACGTGGCGGGACAACGGCTGAAGAAATTCGGCGCCAACGCGATGCCGGATACCAGCGTGCATCCGTTGCGCATGGCACTTGAGAAATTCTGGGCGCCGGTTCCGTGGATGCTCGAGGCGGCGATCGGACTGGAACTGGCGCTCGGCAAATATATCGAGGCCGCCATCATCGCAGCCCTTCTTGTGTTCAACGCGGCACTCGGGCTTTTTCAGGAGAGCCGCGCCCAGGCGACCTTGACCGCGCTGAAGTCGCGCCTCGCGCTGTCCGCGTCGGTCCGGCGCGACGGTGCGTGGAAAACGGTGCCAGCGACCGATTTGGTGCCAGGCGACGTCATCAAACTTTCGCTCGGCGGTGTGGTGGCCGCGGATGCGCGCCTGAGCGGCGGCGAGGTGCTGCTCGACCAATCCATGCTGACCGGCGAATCGGTGCCGATCGAGGCGGGCCCAGGCGTGCAAACCTTTGCCGGTGCCCTGGTGCGTCGGGGGGAGGCGGTGGCCGCGGTCACGGCGACTGGCGCGCGGACAAAATTCGGCCGCACCGCGGAACTCGTGCGGACCGCTTATGTCGTGAGCTCGCAACAGAAAGCGGTGCTGTGCGTGGTGCGCAATCTGGCACTGTTCAACGGTTGCGTTATCGTGATGCTGGTGGCCTACGCCTGGTTCCTCAGGATGCCGACAGGCGACATCGTGCCGCTTGTACTGACGGCGGTGCTTGCATCGATACCGGTGGCACTGCCGGCGACATTCACGCTGGCGTCGGCGCTGGGCGCGCGGGCGCTGGCAAGGCAGAACGTTCTGCCGACGCGACTTTCGGCCGTCGACGAAGCGGCGACGATGGAGGTTCTGTGTGCCGACAAGACCGGCACGCTGACCCAGAATGCGCTGACCGTAACGACCGTGCATGCGTTGTCCGGGTTCGACGAGGCGCATGTTCTGGCGCTTGCCGCGCTGGCCAGTTCCGATGGGGGGCAGGACCCGGTAGACGGGGCCATTCGTGCTGCCGCCTCGGCTCGCGCCGTCTCCGATGCACCAACACTGATCAAGTTCGTGCCGTTCGATCCGGCAACAAAGATGTCGGAGGCGACGGCTAGATTGTCAGGTGGCGAAACGCAACGTGTCGTCAAAGGAGCCTATGCGGCGGTGATCGGGCTGGCGCAGGCCTGCCCGGCCGCGGCGGGGCCTTCGGGGGAACTGGAGGCCAAGGGTTTCAGGGTGCTTGCCGTCGCGGCCGGACCGCCTGGGGCCATGAAGCTGGCGGGGCTGATCGCGTTGAGCGACCCGCCGCGTGGAGATTCTGCTGCACTGGTCAGCCAACTGCAGGCGCTGGGTGTGCGCACCGTGATGGTGACCGGCGATGCGCCGGCGACGGCCGCGATCGTGGCGCAGGAAGTGGGACTGCGAGGCGCCATCTGTCCGCCCGGGCCGGTCCCGGACAGCGTGCATCCCGCGCAATTCGCGGTCTTTGCCGGCGTGCTGCCGGAAGACAAATACAAGCTCGTCAAGGCGTTTCAGAAAGGCGGCCACACCGTCGGCATGTGCGGCGATGGCGCCAACGACGCGCCGGCGCTGCGCCAGGCGCAAATCGGAATTGCCGTTTCGACCGCAACCGACGTTGCGAAGTCGGCTGCCGGAATGGTGCTGACAAAGCCCGGGCTCGCCGGAATTGTGGCCGCGGTCAAGGAGGGTCGCATTACCTTTCAGCGGATCCTGAGCTATACTTTGAACTCCATTACCAAGAAATCCGTCCAGGTGCTGTTCCTGGCAGTCGGCCTTGTCATGACCGGGCACGCGATCCTGACGCCGTTGCTGATGGTTCTGATCATGATTACCGGCGACTTCCTCGGCATGTCACTGACGACCGACAACGTTCGGCCGGCGCCGCTGCCGAACGCGTGGCGGATCGGGGATCTGTCGATCGCCGGCGTGGTGCTGGGTATCTGCCAGTTGGCCTTCAGCACCGGGGTTCTGGCACTTGGTGTTTACCGGATGCGGCTCGGTGCTGAAGCGATACAGACGCTGACCTTCGTGACGATCGTGTTTGGCAACCAGGCGACGACTTACACCAATCGCGGGCGGCCGCGCCTGTGGTCGACGCGCCCGAGTATCTGGCTGATCATGTCGTCCGTCGCGGACATTCTGGTCGCATCGACCCTCGCGACCCGCGGGATTGCCATGGCGCCGCTGCCGTTCCTGGTGGTCGCGAGCGTACTTGCGGCCGCCATCGCGTTCACCTTCCTGTTGGAATTGGTGAAGGTTCCGGTGTTCCATCGCCTGAGGATCGCATAGAACGGGCTGGTCGAAGATCAGCCGGGACGCCGATTGGATACGCGATCGAGACGAAATGATATCGAGAGGATACGGCGTCGATTAGGATAGGGCGTCGGACGCCGTTGTTCATGGCCGCCGCGGGAAACGCCAGCGGTTCGGCCAAATGCGCGCGATGAAGTGGGTTATCATACCAGCTGCCGGAAATCTTGACTCCTGCGGCCGTGTCCAGAGCGCGGATAAGGGCAGGAAGGCCAGGGCAGAGCCCTGGCCTTTGACAGGTCAAAATTTAAGGCCGTTGGTATTACCGCTTCAATGGCCGAAGAGGGGCCTGCGTCCGGCGGACGGGTGCGTAGCCGGCGTGCCGGCATCACCGCCCTCGCGCTCCTGGGACTGCGGCGCCGCCTGCTCCGGCGTATCCTTGGATGACCGGTCAGTCGCATTCGGCTCTGTCTTGTCCTCGGTCATTGCATCTCCCATCGGCCCGAGCCAGGGCGCCGGCGGCGCCTTCCAAGCCGAGGTTCGCCGGTTCCGACCGGGATTGATGTTACTGAACGGCTGGGCGCTTGCTCAGCTTCGGAAAATACCTAGAGCGGCCCTGGACCGGCGGCGCGAATCCTGGCTTTGGCATCAGCTGAGAGCCGATAGCCAGACCGACGGGTTCGCGAGATTAGTTCAGAAGATTCCCGCCGCGCAGCGCTAACGACAGCGGCGGCACGCCGTCTTGGGTGCAGGGGGCGGAGCCCTTGGTCGGCGAAGCCATTAGAATTCAACTAATCGATTTCGTTCGATAATCCTTACCCTAGCGCTTATGGGGAAGAGTCCCGGCGTTTCTTAGAGAATCAATTACCACGCGGGTTGGTACAAGACGAGCATCTGGCGACCGGATCCGATCCGATCGGCTCTCCTAGTGGATAAAATCCAACACTTGAGTCCGATTTAGGATTCCCAATGCGGTGTCGGAGTGCGAGTCTTCGGCAT
>JAATGE010000208.1 GCA_015654825.1 Rhodospirillales bacterium | reverse complement strand
GGCGCCGCGCAGAGGTCGGCGACGAACTCGCCCGGGCGCACCGCAAGCAGCCGCGCGGGCAGCGCCGCCGCCGCGTCCTGCACCCAAAAATCTCCCTCCGCGTAGCCCGGCAGTTCGGCCACCCGCGTGCCGGCAGGAAACCGCACCGACCCGGTCGGCAGCACCAGGCCGCCCGGCGGCGGCGCGGCACCCGGGCGCAGCGATAGGTCGATCGGCGCCTCGGTCTGATGCGCCACGGCGATATCCCGCGCGGCGCCGCCCCACGAGGCCCACAGCCAGCTCGGCGTATCCAGCCGCGGCGCATCGAGCTCGGCCAGCAGCGCAAGACCCTGGTCGGCGACGCGGCGCAGCACCGCGTTCACCAGCTTTGCGAACGGCGCCAGCTTTTCGGCCCGCGCCAGGTCGACGGCGGTTGCCACCGCGGCATGCGCCGGCGTGCCCAGGAACAGCAGCTGCGCGGCGCCGATCAGCAGCACCAGCCGCACCGCGGGGGGCGGCGCCTTGGCCAGATGCGGCTCCAGCACCGCGTCCAGGCACCCCATGCGGCGCAGTACGGTCGCCGCCAGCCGGTGCGCCGCCGCGCGGTCGCGCGGGGCGGCGTCCGGCAGCCGTTCCAGCGCTTCCTCGAGCGGGCGGCGCTGCTCCAGCACCGCCCGCAGCAATGCGAGCGCCATCGATCGGGTCGGGTCCATCGGCGTTCAATGGCGCAGCGCGCCCGCCGGTGATAGTGGCGGCGCCCGTCCCCCACCTCCAACCGGCTCCATGACCCTTTTGCGTTTTTTCAGCTTTGTCGATGTCCGGCCGCGTTTCGCACTGGTGTTGTTGTGCCTGGCGCTCTGGCTGCCGGGCTTTTTCGCCCTGCCGCCCACCGACCGCGACGAAAGCCGTTTTGCCGAAGCGACCAAACAGATGCTGCAGACCGGCGATTTCGTTCGCATCATGAACGGCGCCGTGCCGCGCAACCGAAAGCCGATCGGCATCCACTGGCTGCAGGCGCCGTTTGCCGCCGCGGCCGAGGCCGCCGGCGTGGCGCGCGAGAATCCGATCTGGCCGTACCGCCTACCCTCTCTGCTCGGCGGCATCGCCGCCGTGCTGGCCACTTTTGCCGCCGGCGAGGCGCTGTTCGCCAACCGTCGCGCGGCGCTGGCCGCCGCCGCCATGCTGGCCGCCTGCGTGCTGCTGACCGTCGAGGCGCACATCGCCAAGACCGACGCCGCGCTGCTCGGTGCCACCAGCATTGCCATGGCCGTGCTGGCGCGCGCCTGGACCGGCCCGCCGCCCGGCCCGGCAGGTGCCGCCCTGTTCTGGCTGGCGCTCGGCGCCGGCATCCTTATCAAGGGCCCCATCGCACCGATGGTGGTCGGTCTGACCTGCCTCGCCGCGTCGCTGGTTTCCCGCCAGGCCGGCTGGCTGCGCCCGCTGCGACCGGCCTGGGGCGTGCCGCTGCTCGGCATCGTCGTGCTGCCCTGGTTCATTGCCATCGGCGTCGCGACGCACGGCGCGTTCTTCGGCGAAGCGCTCCGCGGCGACATGGGCAGCAAGCTCGCCGGCGGCCAGGAAAGCCATGGCGGCTTCCCGGGCTTGCACGCGCTGCTGCTGCCGCTGCTGGCCTTCCCGGCCACCATTCCCGCCCTCGGCGGCCTCGCCGCAGGCTGGAAAGGCCGCCGCGGGCCGGCCGAGACGTTCCTGCTGTGCTGGCTGATCCCCGCCTGGCTGGTGTTCGAGGCGGTACCGACGAAGCTGCCGCACTACACGCTGCCGCTGTACCCCGCGGTATTCCTGCTCGCCGGCGCGTGGCTGACGCAGCCGGCGGAAGCGGGCCCGCGGCTGCGCGTCGTTGGCGCCATGCTGCTCGGTTTGGCGTCGCTGATCCTCGGGGGCGGCGCCCTGCTGCTGCCGATCGGGCTCGGTGCGCCGTTCTGGCTCGGCCTACCGGCCGCCCTGGCCGCTGCCGCCGCGGGCTGGTGCGCCGCCACCAACCGCCCGGGCGCATCGCTGGCCGCGACGGCCGTTCTCTACGCCGGCATCCTGTGGCTCGATCTGCCCCGCGTCGATGCGCTGTGGCTGGCGCCGCGGATCGCCACCGCGCTGCACGCGAATTGCCCCGCCTGCGCGCCCGACGGCGCCAGCGTCGTCGCCGCCGGCTACGCCGAGCCCAGCCTGATGTTCCTCATCGGGTCACAACTCTCCTACCGCCCCACCGGCGCCAGCGCCGCGCAAGCCCTCGCCAGCGGCAAACACGCCGCCCTGGTCGACGATACCAACGTCGCCGGCTTTCTCGCGCAAGCCGCGCGCCTCGGTCTGCACCCGCGCGCCGCCGCCACGATCGACGGCTTCAACTACTCGCGCGGCAAATCCGCCAGGATGACGCTGTTCGTCGCGTGACTCTTGGCCGGCATGCGCACCTCCTCGATGGCGCGCAGCAACACGCTGGTCGAAAACGGTTTTGTCAAAAACCGCTCGAGCCCATCCAGCCCGCGCACCTCGCCGTACCGGCCGCTGATATAAACGAACGGCAGGTTCGGGTAGCGCGCGCGAGCGGCGCGGCCCAGCGCCAGCCCGTCCATGCCGCCACCCAGATTGATGTCCGCGATAACAACACCCGGCGTGCCGTCACTCAGCATTTCCAGCGCCGCCTCCGCGGAGGCGCTGCCGACGGTGTTCAAACCAGCACTCTGCAGCGCGTCCCCGAGAACCTCCCGGATCAACGCGTCGTCTTCCACAAGCAGTACGTCCACGATGCCCCCCAACGTGTCGCGCTGCCCTATGTGCCCTGCTTCGCCGCGCCGTGAAGTACACGAACGCGAGATGACACACGGTTGTTATGCGCTGTTGGGGACTAGCTGCCACAAAGCAACAGTCCAGCGAGGGGGAAGTAAGGCCAGGGCAGAGCCCTGGCCTTTCTAACCTCAACTGGCACGTGCCTTTAAGGCAGCACACTCCTGACATAATCTGTCAGGGCGCAAGGCCAATCATCGCGCCTCGTGGAAGGAGCGCGTCCTGGGCCGGTCCACCCGCCTGCTTGCGCTGCTGCAAGCGCTGCGCCGCCGGCGTCTTCCGGTAACGGCCGCTGCCCTGGCGCGGGAGATGGAGGTCTCCGAGCGCACGATCTATCGCGACCTGTCGGAACTCGCGGCACAGGGAGCGCCCGTCGAGGGCGAGGCCGGCGTCGGCTACGTCCTGCGGCCGGGGCTGTTTCTGCCGCCGCTGATGCTGACGGAGGACGAAACTGAGGCCGTACTTCTCGGCCTTCGCTATGTCGACCAGCGCGGCGATGATATCCTCGCCGCCGCCGCCGAAAATGCCCGCGCCAAGATTGCCGCCATCCTGTCGCCAGAGATGCAGGCCGCCGCCCTCACGCCGATGACCGTTCCCGGTCCCGACGGCCACGGATTTCCCGAAAACAAGGTGCCGCTCAACGTGCTGCGCAGCGCCATCCGCACACAGAAGCGGCTCGCCATCGATTACATCGATGGGGCCGCGCGTCACACCCAGCGCGTTATTTGGCCGATTCAGCTTGGCTTCATGGACAACGCCCGCGTGCTGACCGGCTGGTGCGAGCTGCGCCAGGCCTTCCGGTTCTTCCGCACCGATCGCATCCTTTCGGCGGAACTGCATGACCGCTACCCCGCCCGGCGCGCCGACCTGGTGCGCGACTTCCACGCGCAACTGCACGACGCGCCGCCACCCGTCGAAGGCTCCTGACAGAAACTGGCAGGGTCGTACGCCAGGGTCCTTCCATCCCACAGGAGATGGAATCCATGCAGAAAATATCCGTCGACGCCCTGCCGCGGGTCGTGCTCGATCACATCGCGGCCCACAACAACCACGACCCCGACGCATTCATGGCGACCCTCGCGCCCGACGCTCTCGTCAACGACGCGAAGCGCGAATTCCTCGGTCATCCCGCCATCCGCGCGTGGGCCGAGAAGGAGATCTTCGGCGACAACGTGACACTGCAGATCGAAAGCGCGTTCGAGCATTTCGGCGGCACGATCGTGCGCTGCCGCGTCGATGGCGACTTCGACAAGGCGAAGTTGCCGGACCCCCTGATCCTCACATACTACTTCGCCGTCCAGGGCAGCGTGATCACGCAATTAATCGTGCTGCTCAACAGCCAGGCAGCTTTTTGAAAAGCAACCGAGCCCACATAGCAACCCGCTGGAGCGAGCAAGTTGACCTACCCGTTTTCCGTTCATCGTGACGAATTCAAGGACAAACGCGTACTGGTGACGGGCGGCACCAAAGGCATCGGCGCCGCCATGGTCGAGCGCTTCCGCCTCGGCGGTGCCAGGATCGCCACCACCGCGCGGTCCGAACCGGTCGATGCAAAAGAGGATGTTTTTTTCATCAAGGCCGATCTTTCCACGCCGGCCGGCACCGGCGCGGTGGCCGAACGTATCGACCGCGAATGGGGCGGCCTGGATATCCTGGTCAACAATGCAGGCGGCGTAACGAACCAGCGCGGCGCCTTCGAACTTCTGACCGACGAGGATTGGCAAACCATCCTCGACGTCAACCTGCTCGCCGCGGTGCGCCTGGATCGCGCCTTCCTCGCGGGCATGCTGGCGCGCGGCACAGGCGCGATTATCCATATCGGCTCCGCGGCACATCTGCGTCCGCACGCCAATTCCATGGTGGCGTATGCCGCGTCGAAAGCGGCATTGCGGACCTACAGCAAGGGCCTGTCCAAGGTCGCCGCGCCCCGCGGCGTGCGCGTCAACATGATTTCGCCCGGCTTTATCGAGACGGCGGCATCACAGGATTTAATCCAGGACACCGCGCGCAATCAGAACATTCCGGAAGACGCCGCGCGCAGGCTCATCATGGAAATGTCCGGCGGCATCCCAGCGGGGCGCACCGGCCGACCGGAAGAGGTAGCGGAGTTGGCCGCCTTCCTCGCCTCGGAGCGAGCCGGCTTCACGTACGGCGTTGATTATATCCTAGACGGCGGCTCGATACCGACGGTCTGAAAAGGGAAGGCCAGGGCTCTGCCCTGGACCCGCTGGGGC
>JAATGE010000653.1 GCA_015654825.1 Rhodospirillales bacterium | reverse complement strand
GGGTCCGTGCGCTGAAAATCTGGTTCACACTGGGCGCGTATGGCGCTGCCGGCATCGGCCGGGTCGTGGATAATTGTTGCGATGTGGCACGGCACCTCGCCGCCCGCGTGGCGCGCGAGCCGACGCTGGAGCTGCTGGCCCCGGTGCCGCTCAATATCGTGTGTTTCCGGGTCGCGGAGGGCTCGGACGATCTGAACCGCTACAATAAGGATCTGGTGGCCGACCTGCAGGAATCCGGCATCGCGGCACCGTCCACCACGACTATCGGCGGCAAACTCGCCATCCGCGCCGGCGTGTTCAACCATCGCAGCAAGCGCGGGGACGCCGACGCGCTGGTGGACGGGGTGCTGGAAATGGCTCGGCGCAGGCAGGAAAAGTAAAGAAGGCCAGGGGGCTCTGCCCCCAGCACCCAAGCTGGGGCCTTAGGCCCCAGACCCCAATTTCATTTGTTCCGAGCCTGGCATCGGCTGCGAGCCAATGGGCCAGACAAACGGTCTCGCGAGAATGGTACAGAAGATTCCCGTCGCGTCGCGCTAACGCCAACGGTACCGCTTGGTCGACCAAGCGATTCAACATAAATGCCATCGTGCTCCAATCTCGTGCGCCAGCCTCGGAGGCCCACGGACGGGACTGGCTTTGCGTCCGACCGCACTTGACGGCAGCCTGGAAGCCACAGCAAATTTCGAAAGCGGTGCGGCGTGCCGCAGAATCAAGCTCGGAGAGATCACCATGGACGATGATGTTATTCAAATGTTCCATTCTGTAAACGAGCGTTTCAAGCGGCTGGAGGCATCGCTCAAGGCAGAGGTCGGCGAACGCGAGTCACTGAGGGGCGAGTACACCACAACGGACGGCGAGGTGGACGCAATTCTGAAATCGCTCGGCGCCTGGAGGTCCGGCAGCATCAGCAAGAAGCTAGAGGAGATCGACAAGCGGCTGGATGCGATCGAAAAACGTCTTCCGAAGAAGTAGCCCGGGCTCGGATCGCGGTTGCTTCGATCGGAGGCTCTTCATCGATTGTGAGGAGACTGCCCGCGCCGCGGCACGAAAATGAACGGCACCCTGATCGTGTCGGCGCCGAATCACCCATCGTCGTCTTTTCCCGCCATCTCCGGTCCTGCCGACAGTATACCTATATACCTAAAGCGTCAGCGGTTCGTTAATTTCGACGAAGGCAAGGCCAAGGGGCTCCGCCCCCTGGACCCAAGACGGCGTGCCGCCGCTGTGGTTCTCGCTGCGCGGCGGGAGTCTTCTGTACAGCGCACTTGGGTCACGTAGTGCCGCGGCGGCCACGTCGAACTCGGAACAAAATAGCATTGGGGTCTGGGGCCTAGGGCCCCAGTGGGGTCCCAGGGGCAAAGCCCCTAGCCTTTTTTACTGAACCAGCCAGCCCCAGGCACTTTCTGCCGGGCAGCATGTGCCCGCTCCGCCGTCCGCCAACTTCCATCCTTCGTCCGAAATGGCTCCCGCGCTGCCTTTTTCCCCCAACCGACCATGGTCCCCTTCTTGCGATACAGCCGCCATGGACAACCAGACCAGCATCACGCTCTCCCGCCTCATGGCGCAAAGCCGCAGCATGGACGTCATCGCCGGCAATCTGGCCAACATGTCCACGCCAGGCTACCGCGCCGAACGCGTAGTTTTCGCCGACTGGCTGACGCCGAAAACCAATACCAGCCTGCCGCGCGGCGATCGCCAGCTCGCCTTCACGCAGGATCGCGCCACCTATCGCGACCGCGCCGAAGGCACGCTGACGCACACCGGCAATCCGCTCGACATCGCGCTTTCCGGCGACGGCTATTTCACCGTCTCCACCGCGGCCGGCACGCGTCTGACCCGCGCCGGTCGTTTCACGCTGCAGGCCGACGGCACGATCGGCGACGAAGCCGGCAACGCCCTGCTCGACGTCAATAACCAGAAGCTCAATGTAGCGGCCGCCGACACCCAGATTACCGTGGCGGCCGACGGCGCGATCAGCAGTCAGAACGGTCCGATCGGCAAGATCGCAATCGTAACGCCAAACGATCCGAACCGCATGACCGCGGAAGGCGGCCGCCTGTTCCGCGCCGATGTGCCGACGACGCCGGTCACCACACCCAAGCTGGTGCAGGGCGCGGTCGAGGACAGCAACGTGCAACCGACATCCGAACTGGTTCGCATGATGGCCACCGAACGCGAATTCCAGTTCGCCACGCAATTCGTCGAAGCCGAAGGCCATCGCCAGCAGACCGCCATCGACAAGATCACCGGCCCGGTCAGCTGAGCCAAGCCGACACGCACACATATATATAAGGAGAGCCACCGATGCGCGCTTTGGACATTGCCGGCACCGGCATGCAGGCCCAGCAGACCAACGTGGAGGTGATCTCCAACAACATCGCCAACATGAGCACCACCGGCTTCAAGCGCCGGCGGGCCGAGTTTCAGGATCTGGTCTATCAGAACCTGCGCCGCGTCGGCTCCAACAGTTCGGATAACGGCACGGTCGTGCCGTCCGGCGCGCAGATCGGCCTCGGCGTGAAAACCGCCGCCATCTACCGCATCACCGAGCAGGGCAACCTTCAGCAAACCGGCAATAATCTCGATACCGCCATCCAGGGCAGCGGCTATTTCCAGGTGACCCTGCCGAGCGGCGACACCGCCTACACCCGCGACGGCACTTTTGCCCTCGCCCCTGACGGTACCATCGTAACCGCCGACGGCTATCCGGTGGCGCCCGGCATCGTGGTTCCGACCAATGCCGTCAGCGTCAGCATCAATGCATCCGGCCC
>JAATGE010000226.1 GCA_015654825.1 Rhodospirillales bacterium | reverse complement strand
TTTCCGTACTACACGCTGCTGGCGGCGCTGGCGCTCGGCGGCGCCTCGGTGCACGGACCGGTGGTGGCGGGCGCCTACAGCATGCCGCAGGCCGTCTGGGCGGCGACCGTGGCCGTGCCCCTGTCGCGCAGCGCGGCAGACCGCGTTGCGGACATCGCGGTCTCGCCGCGGTTGGTTACGCGATAGGGTAGGGAGAAAGGCCAGGGCTCTGCCCTGGACCCGCTGGGGCCTGAGGCCCCAGACCCCCACTTAGGCTGCGCGGCTTTTCGGCGAAGCCCGTACCCCCATGAAATGGGGTCTGGGGCCTACGGCCCCAGTGGGGTCCTAGGGGCAGAGCCCCTAGCCTTTTCCCTTGTCGTCTGCCAACGCCCCGGCCGCCGCGGCCAGGCCGAACGTGGTTCCGAACCCCCAGGCCAGCATCGCCAGCGCAAGCCAGCCGCCAGAATCATGCCGGATCATGGCGCCAACGCCGCCTACGTCGCGGAATGGCAGCAGGGCCACCGCCGTCAGGCCGGCGAACAAGCCGGCCAGCAGCGCCTGCAGGAGGTGGCGAACCCGGTCCATTCATCATGAACGTCGAAGCGCCGGCATAGTTTGCCGCCCGGTATCGTCACGATGGCGTAGGCTGGCGATCGTTACGATGCCAAAGTAGCGGAGCCTACTCCACCGCCTTGTAAAGCGTTCCCTGATCGAACCGGCCGCCCTGATAGGTGACGCCATAGATCGCGCCGAGCTGGTCGCGCACGATGTTGCCCATCGAATACACGCCGCCCGGCGACGCGAATTTCGCGAGAATGGACTCGACCCAGTTGCCGCTGCCGCCCGGGCGCTGCGCCAGCGCGAACACCGTCCCAAAATAGCCGTCCGGTCCGAATTCCGTCGTGCCGTACACCTTGCCGGCCGACGTCACTATGACGCCGCCCTGTGGTCCCCGCCCGTCCGTCGAGCCTTTGAAAGTGTGGATCACGTTCTGCGTCAGGCCGTCGCCGCCGGACGGCACCAGCTGGTAAACCACGCCGTTGCCGAAGGACGTACCGGTGTCGCCGCCGAATGCCGTGACGCCGTATAGAGCGCCATTGCGATCAGCCGCGACGCCGGCGATCGGCCCCCAGCCGTTCGCACCGCCCAGAAAAGAATACTGCACCGAGGCCGACCAGCTGCCGGGAGCGTCCTGCGTCAGCTTGTAGACGACGCCGCAGCCGACGAGGTCGCCGCTGCCGGAATCGATACAGGAGCCGTTGCCGCCCTGCACCGCGACGCCCCACAGCGCGCCATCGATCAGCACCGGCGCGCCGTTCGGCAGCGCGCCGTCGGGGCGGCCGGCGAAGCGGTAGAGCACTGTTTCGCTCCACGGCGCGGCGGCATGCGCTCCCGGCGACAACTGGAACACTGTTCCGCAGCCGGCAGGAGAACTGTCGCCGGGGAAGCGGCAGGGCCCGGTTCCACCGTGGCTCGTGGCGCCGATCAGCGTGCCATCCGGCTGCACGGCGAGTCCGTTGGGGTACTCGCCATCGGTGCCACCCTGGAATTGATAGAGCGTGCGGAACAGCCAGTGCTTGCCTTCGGTTGCAGGCTTCTTCAGGCGGAACACCAGGCCGAGGCCGTTTTTCGAGGTCAGCGCATAGCCGTACAGGTTGCCCTGCTGATCCATTGTGAGGCCGAGCGGATAGCCGCCGTCGTCGCCGCCGGTAAAACGGTACAGGACCTGGCGAGTCCAGTTTCCGCCTGCGGTGGCCGGCGGCGTGAAGCTATAGATTGTCCCCGAATTACGCTTCGCGCCGCCGCCGCGGTCCGCGGTGCCGTAAAGCACGCCGTCCGTGCCAAGGAGAAGGCCGGCTTCGGGATTTCCGCCGTCCCTGGCGCCGTGAAACGTATAGATCGTTTTGGTCGAGGAAGCCCAGCCGCCATCGGCGATGCAGGCAAAACCGCAGCTCAAAGCAAGTACCGTATAAGGTGCGCCCAAACGCCGCATATCGCATCTCCCAGATTATTGTTATATCGTAACTGGCTGCACAGGCGCTGTTACAATACGAGAGATACGGCAGCAAATCCAGGGCGCCGCACGAAGTCGGCGAACCTGGAAACAAAAATACAAAAGTTTTTGCTTCTTTTTTCAAAAAGAAGTTCTTTTTTTGAAAAACTTTTGTTAATTCAGACTGGCGCGAACGGGTCGTAATTGCCGAAGTTCCAGACATTGCCTTCCGGGTCGCGCGCGTCGTAGGCGCGGCCGGGGTAGCCCTGGTTGTCGCTCGGGCCCTTGATGATGTCCGCGCCGGCGGCGCGTGCGACGGCGGCATGCGCGTCCGGATCCGCGATCACCGCACAGACGCACATAGTGATACCACCCGCGGCGGCAGGCGTGCGCCAGCGGAACAGGTCGGCCACCTCGCCGGGCCGCGCGCTGGCAAGCATGATCATCGCGCCGCCGAGCGTCAGTTGGGCGTGGTGGATTATCCGGGGATCGGCCTCGTCGGCGTAGACGGCGTGGCGTTCAAATCCGAAGGCGCGACACAGAAACTCTATGGCGGCCGGCGCATCGTCGTAGCGCAGGCACGGAATGAGGTGGGTTTGGCTGGGCATGGCTGGCTCCCGTTGCAATCGGGCCATTCAGCCATGCTTTCGCCACGCTGGCTTGAAGGTTTGTAACCCGCCGAGAGTTTCTTCAGCGGCGACTCAGACTGCTGTCGACACTCGGCGCACCGGCCCCGAACGCCACCACGTACAGCATGCCGCCCGCGATCGCCAAATTCTTGTAGAAGTGGATCATGTTGTCACTGGCAACCGCAGGGACCGTCGCGCTGGTTGCGGCCACCAGGTGAATCGCGAAGGCCGTGATCAGCGTCCAGATCGCCAGCACCAGGCCGGTCCATCGCGTCTTGAAGCCGACCAGCAGCGCCAGGCCGCCGAGAAACTCGATGGCGATCACGACCCAGGCGACGAGGCCCGGTGCCGGCACGCCAACCGCGGCGATATATTGCGCGGCGCCACCCGGGTTGGTCAGCTTGCCGAAACCGGCCCAGACAAAAAGGCTGCTGAGCAGCAGACGCCCGACTGCCGGCAAATAGGCTTCTATCTTGTCCATGTAGTGCCCCTCCCAGGTCGATTTCGGTTACTTTGCAACATATTGTGGCCGGTAAAACGTCTGCAATAAGCATTTGCCCGATAGGGATTCGCCCGGGACAGGGCGCGCGGGTGTCGCGACTTATGGCTCGATGAAGCCGCCGCCGTTGGGCAGCAGGCGATCGAACAGCAACGTGGGGGTCAGGCCGGAAAGATCGCGCATTTCGCGGGCCAGATGCGGCTGGTCGGCAAAACCCTGCGCCGCGGCGAGGTCCGCCCAGTGCGGCGCGGTGCCGCTCTTCAGGTGCGCCAACAGTCGTTCGAAGCGCCGCAGGCGGGCATAGAAGCGCGGGTTGGCGCCGGTCTGCAGGCGGATGCGTTCCGCCAGGTGCTTTCGGCTCCAGCCGACATTCCTGGCCAGCTCCTCGATCTTGACGGCAGGGTCGGCATGAAGCCGCGCGATCGCCCAGGATGTGGCGCGATCGGGGGTTGGGGAGGCGGCAAGGCGGAGCGCCAGGGCGGCTTCGCCCATAGGTGCCAACTTATACCAACGGCCTTAAATTTTGACCTGTCAAAGGCCAGGGCTCTGCCCTGGACCCGCTGGGGCCAGTAGGCCCCAGACCCCGATTAGCGCTGCGCGGCTTCTCCTTGGCTTTTGGGCGAAGCCCGTAAATGTCATGGATTTTTCTGGCTTCGCCGTTTCCGCTAACGATTCCTTATTAATGGGGTCTGGGGACTTGTCCCCGTCGTGCGCAGCACGCCTCCGGCGTGACGGGTCCAGGGCAGAGCCCTGGCCTTCCTGCCCTTA
>JAATGE010000632.1 GCA_015654825.1 Rhodospirillales bacterium | reverse complement strand
GAATACCTGCACGGAAGGCCCATCACGTCGTCCGCCGGCGCCATGGGCTTGATGCAGATGATGCCGGCCACCTACGCAGACATGCGCGACCGCTACGCGCTCGGCGACGACCCCTACGACCCGCACGACAACATCATGGCCGGCACCGCCTATATCGCGCTGCTCTATGCCGCCTACGGATCGCCCGCGTTCCTCGCCGCCTACAACGCCGGCCCCAACCGCCTGCAGCACTACCTCGCCGGCGGGCCCTCGCTGCCGAACGAAACCGTCACCTACATGGCAAGCGTCGCCCCGCGCCTCGGCGGCCCGATGACCGGTCCGCTCGCGGCCTATGCCGACCCGGCCGGCGCCGCCGAGCCGGTGCAGGTCGCCGAGGCCACCCCGGCCGAAACCACCCGCGGCAGCACATTGTGGTCGCCAGCCGCCCCGGCTTCGGTCGCGGCCGCACCGCCCCCGCCGACGCACGCCGGCTTCGCCCTGATCCCGAGCGCCTACGCCGATACGCCACAGCCGAACCCGACCGACGCCCGCTGGGGCGTTCAGGTCGGCGCCTTCGCCGACCCGGGCCAGGCCCGCCAGGTCGCCGAAACGGCCAGAACCGTGGCCCCGGTCCAACTCGCCCCGGCACAAACCGTCGTCGGCTCGGTGACGCACCCGGACGGCCAGACATTTTACCGCGCCCGCCTGATCGGCATTACCGAGCCGGCGGCCGACACGGCCTGCGGCACACTGACCGCGCAGCGGTGGGCATGTTTAACGGTGCCGCCGGGGGGCTAGGAGGAAGTGGAGGAGGAAGGCCAGGGCTCGGGCCCTGGCGTTGCTTACCTTCCCTTCCACGAAAATATGCACTTTTATTCGCTCGATGATTTCCAAACGCGCCGCCGTGGACCCGGCCGCCGGCCGGGGGCGTGCGCGGCGCGCCCGTTTCGGCGTCCTCGCCCTGCTTTGCGCCCTGTCGGCCTGTGCCGTTCCCGGTTCAGATCGATGCCATCTTGCCTATATCGGCGAAGTGCCGATGTGGCGCCTGAACAACCGCCTGATTGTTCCAGCGGCAATCAACAGCAAACCCGTGCCCCTGCTGTTCGACACCGGTGGCGTTGTCAGCCTGATGTCGGCCGCGCATGCCCAGGAGCTCGGCCTCAAGGCCGTTCCCATACCCGCCAAGCCGGGCGCCGCGCCAAGCCTTGCCGGCATTGGCGGCAGCCGCACTGCCGGCATCATGCGCGCGGATTCCGTCCAGCTCGGCCGCCTGCTTGCGTACCAGGTGCCATTCGTCGTGCCTGCATCGGCGACGCCGGCCGCTTCCGGTCACGATCCCGACACTCTCGGAATGAACTTCCTGACCGACTTTGACGTCGACGTCGACATGCTCGGCCGAAAGCTGGTGTTCTACCGCGCGATGGGGCAGTGCACGTCACCCCACGTGGCCCTCGCGCCGCCGATCTACGCGATGCCCGAAATCCCGGGGCGCATCGAAAACCGGCCGATCGTCACCGCCGTCATTCGCGGCCAGCCGTTCCGCGCAGTGCTGGATACCGGATCGCCGCAATCGCTACTATTCCGCAACGGCGCCGCCCGCCTCGGCCTTTCGCTCGCGATGCACAGCGCCGATGCGCGCCTCAAGGTACGCGGCATCGGCCCGCGCAGCGTCGACGTAGTGCGCCATCTCTCCGAGCCGATCGAGGTAGGCGGCATCACGATTTCCGCGCTGCGCTTCAACATCTCCGAAGAGCAGGATCCGAGTGTCGACATGATTCTCGGCATGGATTTCCTCGGCAGAGTGCACCTCTGGATATCCAACGCCACGCACCAGGTCGTACTGCAGTTTCCGCCGGCAGCCTCGCCGCCGATCCACCCCTTCGGCAGCTAGCTCCGGGCACGACCCATTAACAAAAGTTTTTTGGTTCTTTTTTTCAAAAAAGAACAAGACTTCTTTGTACGTCGTCGCTAGCGGTGGCCGCCGCCGCCGCCGTGGAAGCCGCCGCCGCCGCCGTGGAAGCCGAAGCCGCCGACATGTCCCCCCGAAGGAATGGAGGGATAACGATGCCCGCCGTCGTGCATCGGGCCGACCCGGTAGCCACGCCCCCAGCCGCCGTAATACCCGCCATACGGTTCGTAATAATCAACGCCGAAATCATCGCCGCCACCACCGTATCCGTAACCGTAACCACCGTCGGCACAGCCGGATCCCAGCGCGGCCAGCAGCAGGATCGCGCCGGCCCGCGCCAGACGCTGCGTGCGCCGGGCGCTCACTTCGTCACCTCTTTGCTCTGCGTGTCGAACCATTCCATCAGGCCGAACGGCGCGCCCAGCGGATCGGCAACGACCGCAATCAGGCCACCATGTCGATCCACCCTCGGCTCCACCAGAATTCGCCCGCCCAGCGACGCCACCTTCGCCACCGCGCGGGTCAGGCTGTCGACGCGCACGAAGGCCAGCCAATGCGGATGCATGTTGGGATGTCCTTCCGGCATCGAATTGGTACTGGCCCGCGCGTAGCCTTCGCTTGCCAGCAGCAGATGCATCTCGCCCGGCGAGTCCGGCAGTTTCACGACCGAGTATCCGAACACCGCCTTATAGAAGTCGCTGTCGGCAACAGGATCTTGCGTAATCAGCGCGTGCCAGATCCAGTCTCCGGGCGGATTGAGCATGTCGGGCGGATCGCCGCTGCTCGAGGCGAGCACACCGAACACCGCACCCTGCGGATCCGCCAGCACCGCCTCCCGCCCGCGGTCCGGCCGGTCGTGCGGCGCCGCCAGCACGCGCCCGCCATTCTCCACGGCTATTCTCGCTGCCTCGTCAACGTCGTGCGTCGCGAGGAAATTCAACCACATCGGCTGCGCGTGGTCACCCGGCGGCACCGGCTTCTCGACCAGCCCGGCAACCGCGCTGTCGCCGGCATAGGCCTCCGCATACGCCCACTTGCCGCCGGAAAAGTCGCGAAAACTCCAGCCCAGCAGGCCCGCGTAGAATTGCTTCGCGCGCGCGAGATCGGGCGTGATCAACTCCGCGAAAATCGGCTTGCCCGCGTGATGCTCGGCGCTCGCCGGCGCCATGACGGGCGGCACCACCAGCGGCGCCGCGGCAAGCGGCACCGCGCCCGCGAGCGTCAGTCCCAGAGCGAGCGCCGGGCGACGCAACACGCGCCCGACCAGCTGAAAGTACAGTCGCATCAGCAAATCTCCCACGTCGAACAAGGCAAAGCGCGTCGGCCAACCAGGTGGACGCAGTGACGCGCCGAGGCTAGTTCGCCCCGGCGGCACCAGGTTAGGCTCGGAAACTACTTAAGCCAAGCCGCCGCCGGGCGCGGGGTTCAACGCGATATGGCCCTAATGGTTCCGTTACACGGGTGTGGTAGTGGAAGGTTTAGGAAGGCCAGGGCTTTGCTCTGGACCCGTCAGGCCGGAGGCGTGCTGCGCACGACGGGACCGTAGGCCCCAGACCCCATTTAGGAAGCGGCGAAGCCTGAAAAATTCAGGAGATTTATTGGCTTCGCCCAGAAGCCAGGAAAAGCCGCGCAGCGCTAAATGGGGTCTGGGGACTTGTCCCCAGCGGGGTCCAGGGGCAGAGCCCCTGGCCCATAAGCGCGAAGATAAGGATTATATAGCGAAATCAATGAGTTGAATTTTGGTGGCTTCGCCGACCAGGGGGCTCTGCCCCCTGGACCCCCGACGGCGTGCCGCCGCCGTCGTTAGCGCTGCGCGGCGGGAGTCTCCTGTACCAATCTCGCAGACCTGTGACTCCGG
>JAATGE010000567.1 GCA_015654825.1 Rhodospirillales bacterium | reverse complement strand
GAAAAATCCATGACATTTACAGGCTTCGCCCAAAAGCCAAGGAGAAGCCGCGCAGCGCTAATCGGGGTCTGGGGCCTACTGGCCCCAGCGGGTCCAGGGCAGAGCCCTGGCCTTTGACAGGTCAAAATTTAAGGCCGTTGGGATCAGTCGTCGATTTCTTTGACCGGTGGTCTTACCGTCTGACGGAGGTTCGCTCGGCGGAAAAGTGGGATTCGCTCCTCGATCTGGCCGCGGAACTCTACCCGACCGGTCCCGAGCAGGAGGGAGTCTGGGAGCGATCCGACGGCCCAACAGGCCAGGCGGAGTGTCGCTTAGCCCCCTGTCTCGCTGCACGCCGCTCAGCACCCTGGAGAAGCCCCGCCGAACCATACTGTGCGTGCAAACAATTGCCGTCAGCAGCACGAGCATATATATATATCGGAGATCTAACTTGCATTCACGCTGCGAAGTTCGTGAGTGCCTGTCGTTTCGCGTATGCTCAGCGCCCAGGCGGCAGCCTCGGTCAATGCGGCGCCATTTTTGGCCAGCCGCGCAACCGCAGCACCGGATGACGACAGTGCCAAAAGACTACGCAAGCGATCGACCGCGCGTTGTTCGACGTGTTGACGCAACCAGCCGCGCTCCGCGTAGGCGCGATCGGTGAAGCCGACCAGAGTCGCCGCGTCCTCCATCTGGCCGCGCAGCGCATGGTACAGGGCCAGGTGGTCAATCAGAACAAACAGTGGTTTGTGGCCGGGCAGCAAAGGCGCGGCTTCGCGAGCCGCTGCCTGCGCCGCATCGAACCTTTCGGCGCGTACAAGGGCGGCCGTCAGGTTAACCAGCACACAGCCAAGAATGCCGGCATGTGCCTTTGTGCGCAGGACAGCGGCCAGGGCATTGCCCTCGGCGATGGCCCCGGTCAGGTCGTTTTGGCACAGCGCCACTTCCAGCATGTTGCTGCGCGCGATGAGCGCGGAGCGTTCAGCATCGAGCGCTTCGTACAAGCGCACAGCCTGGCGACCCGCCTCGCGCGCCTCCTCATATCGTCCATGGTGGCTGTGCAACACCAGTTCGACATCAAGCGCCCCGACCAGGCCACGTTGGGACATGCAGCCCTCCAATAGCCTGCGCCCTTCCTCCACTGCCTGCTCAGCGCCAACGATATCGCCGCATTCGAAGCGTACGAAAGCAAGTACCAGAAGAACCGCGCCTAGGCGCATAGTCTCGCCAATCCCGCGGTACAGGCGGGCCGCTTCTTCGAGCGACGTGTTTGCCGCGGCAATATCGTTGCCAACATTCATCATTCCGCGGCCATGCTGTAACTGTGCCTGCACCAGCAGCGGCGTGCCGGGACCTACCGCGTTGATCGCCGTCTCGACACGCTCGGCCCCTTCTAACCGTAGGGATAATTCCCGCCAGAGCCTCCAGGACACCGCAGTGATCGCCACGCCCGCTTCCGTGTCGCCTCGCTGCCCGAGCGCCCAGTCTAGCGCCCTGCGAACATCGCCCACAAACGGCGCGTAACGGCCTAGCCAGGCCCTGCTGCCGGTATTGTCCCAGACGCGCTCAGCTTCAGCAAGAATACAAAACAAATAAGCCGCATGCCGCGCCTGTACCGTGTTCGCTTCACCCGCATCGCGCAATTTCTCCCGCGCAAAAACGCGGGTCGTTTCCAGAAGGCGGTAGGTCGGCCGGTTTCGGCCGGGCCTGACAGTCACCAATGATTTCTGCACCAAACTGGCCAGGTGGGCGTACAACATTTCCACTGGCGGTGCATCGCACGCCACCACGTGCTCGGCCGCGGCCAGGGAGAAATCGTCCGCGAACACGCTGACGTGCCGCAGCAGGACTCGTTCCGGCTCGGACAACAGTTCGTAGCTCCAGTCGAGGGCGGCGCGCAAATCGTGATGGCGGGGCTGTAGCGTGCGCCGCGCGTCGCGCCATCCAATCGGCGACGCGTTAAGCTTTTCCTCCAGCGTCTCCAGTCCCAACAGACCGGCCCACCCCGCAACTATTTCCAGCGCCAGCGGCAGCCCATCGAGGCTGCGGCAAATCCGTGCCATGGCGGGCGCCTGCGCATCGTCCATCACGAAATGCGGATCCGCCGCGGCAACCCGTTCGGCGAACAGACGTATCACCGGGCTGCGACGCGCCTGCTTCATCGACGTTACGTTTGCCTCCGGCAATGCCAGTGGAGGCACCGCGCAGACAAACTCGCCAACGCATCCCAGGCTCTGGCGGGTCGTCGCGAGCACGGCAAGCCCAGAGGCGGCAGCCAGGAGACGCTCTGAGAACGCCGCGATTCCGGGCAGGAGGTGTTCGCAATTGTCCAGCACAAGAAGGCCGCGTTTACGCTGCAGACGTGCCAGCAAATCTTCCAGCGGCGGCGCTTCGGAAGATCCTTCGATGCCAGTGGCGGCGCGTATGGCTTCGACGGCGGCATCGGGATCGCATTGCGCCGCCAGTTCCACGAACCACACGCCATCCGGAAACAAAGCCGCCTCTGCCGCCGCCAACGCCCTGGCAAGGCTCGTCTTGCCCACGCCGCCGGGCCCCACCAGCGTCACGCACCGGTGGCGACCCAGCATTTTGGCCAATTCACGCAGCAACGCCTCGCGCCCGAGCAGCCTGGGCCCGGGCAAATCCCATTTGCGGGCCACGCGCCTTTCTCGCGGCGGCTGATCGGCTTTCGCGGCAGCGGCCGGCCGCTGCAGCTTACCTATGAACCTGTAGCCCGCGCCGGATTGGGTAACGATCAGGTGGTTTCCCAGCACGCGCCGAAGCGCCCACATCTGCACATGCAGCGAATTGTCGCTAATCGGCGCCGCACCCCAGACACGGGCAATGAGCTCCGCCTTGGTACACAGTGCGCCCGGACGCTCGATCAGCGCCAGTAGCAGCCGCAGCCCCGCGGCATTTACCGCCACCGGCACCCCGTCAGCGTAAAGCCGCCGCGCCACAGGATCGACCGTGAAGCGGTCGAATGAAAAAACGTCACTCACTTAGTCGCCCCGTCGCGCCGTCATGGCCTTAAGAATCTTAACAAGGACGCCGGCACGCGCCGGATGCAAGTAAATTGCGCGGGACCGATAGTGTCCCAGCGCATTTCCACCTTCAGTCCGCGCACCAGCCGGACCTAAGAACAGAGGTTGAACGATGTTGAGCATAAACCGGCTGAGCTTCGCAGTGTGGCGGCCGGCGGCGCGGGCAATTCCGTGGCAATCTTCGGGGCCAAGCGGTAGATGCTGCGTTCCGCCCGATGAGATGGAGAGGCGCATCGTCCTTGCCCCTCGCCCCATTGCCCGACCAAAGCACCGGCAGATTGCCGACCTTTGCCTCGCTTGGAGAAGAGAGGGCTTCCGCCGCTCGCGGTCGATCGAGCGGCGGCACGAAACGGTAGCCGCGTCCGGATTTCGTGAGGATGCACTCGTCGCCGACGACTTTCCGCAATTCATAGACGTCGACGTGCAGCCTGTTTTCGCCGACGGCCGAT
>JAATGE010000390.1 GCA_015654825.1 Rhodospirillales bacterium | reverse complement strand
CTCCCCTTTCATGACCGTCGCCGAACGTATCAAACCCGCGGCCACATGGCAGCCCGAAATTGCCTCGCTGAACATGGGTTCAATGAATTTCGGCCTGTTCCCCATGCTGAAGCGCTACCGCGAATTCCAGCACGCCTGGGAGCCGGAAATGCTGGAAAATTCCCGCGACCTGGTGTTCCGCAATTCCTACAAGGACATCGCCTACGCGCTCACCGCGCTGAACGAAGCCGGTGCCCGCTACGAATTCGAATGCTACGATACCAGCCACCTCTACAACCTCGCCTATTTCCTCGACGAAAAACTCGTCACACCACCCCTGTTTGTGCAGAACGTTTTTGGTCTAATGGGCGGCATCGGCGCGCATCCGGAAGATGTGCTGCATATGAAACGCACCGCGGACCGCTTGTTCGGCTCCCAGTATGTCTGGTCCGCGCTAGGCGCCGGCCGCAACCAATTGCCGATCGCGGCCCAATCCGCCGCCATGGGAGGCAACATCCGCGTCGGCCTCGAGGACTCGCTTTGGCTCCGTGCCGGCAGACTCGCTGAGTCCAACGCAAGCCAGGTTGCTGCAGCCGCAAGAATCGTGGAAGGCCTTGGCCTGCACCTCGCCACGCCCGCGGAAGCCCGTGCCGCCCTGGCGCTAAAGGGCGCCGACAAGGTGGCGTTCTGATGGTCATGGACGCCGCCACGGGGCCTACGATTCGCAGTTTTCTGTTTGTCCCGGGCGATGCACCCCGCAAAATGGAAAAGGCGCTAACCGTCGGCGCGGATGCCCTGATCCTGGATTTGGAAGACTCGGTCATGCCGGCGCGAAAGGAAGCCGCACGCCGCATAATCGCGGATTTTGCTGCCGCGCAACGAGGCCAGCCATACTTTGCTCTCTGGGTGCGTATCAATCCGCTCGCCACACCGGATGCCCTACCCGACCTCACGGCCGTTATGCATGCCGCCCCTGCTGGCGTGGTCGTTCCAAAGATCGATGGCCCCGCGGACCTGATCCGCCTGTCGCATTACCTCGACGCGCTCGAGGCGCATCATGATCTTCCAGCTGGCAGCACACGCGTTCTGGCGGTTGCGACCGAAACACCCGCCGCCCTGTTCACCCTCGGCGATTACGGTGGAGTTACGGCGCGCCTGTTCGGCCTCACCTGGGGCGCCGAAGATCTCGCCGCCGGCCTCACCGCCAGCACCAACCGCTCGGCCAACGGCGCGCTGGCATTCACCTACAAACTGGCACGTTCCCTTTGCCTGGCAGGCGCGCACGCGGCCGGCGTCACGCCGGTAGAAACCGCAATGATGAATTTCCGTGATCCAAACGTGGTTTTCGACACCGCAACACGCGCCCGGCACGATGGATTTTTTGGCATGCTGGCCATCCACCCAGACCAGGTAGCCCCGATCAACAGTGCCTTTTCGCCCACGGAGGCGGAAATTCAAGCCGCCAAACGTATCGTAGCCGCGTTCGTCGCTGCCGACGGTGCCGGCGCCATCGCACTCGACGGGCGCATGCTCGATATTCCGCATCTGCGTCAGGCCAAGCACCTGCTACAACTCGCGCAACGCCTGGCGGCGCCTGGCCCGACGGCATGACCGCACCCGCCCTCCGCACCGATGAAGATCTGGCAACGATGCCGATGGCGTTGCGCGACGGCCTGTTCGCCGGCCAAACTGTTCTGATTTCCGGCGCAGGCACCGGCATCGGCAAGGCAGCCGCGTACTGGTTCGCAAGACTCGGCGCCCGCCTCGCGCTCTGCGGCCGTACGCTCGAAAAACTGGAGGCAGTCGCTACCGCATTGCGCGCGCTCGGCACCGAAGTCCGCTGCTACGCCATGACTATCCGCGACCCGGAAGCCGTCGCACAGCTCATCGCCGATGTCTGGCGTGATTTCGGCGCCCTGTACATCCTGGTCAACAACGCCGGCGGCCAGTTCCCCCAGGCCGCCATCGATTTCACCGCAAAGGGCTGGAATGCGGTGATCGATACGAATTTATCCGGCCCCTGGTACATGATGCAACACGCCGCCCGCTTCTGGCGCGACCACAGCATGCCCGGCGTCATCGTCAACGTGGTCGCCGTTGTATTTCGGGGCATGCCCGGCGTCGCGCACACCTGTGCCGCGCGCGCCGGCGTCATCCACGCATCGAAGACCGTCGCCATCGAGTGGGCGCCGCTGAACATCCGAGTCAACTGTGTCGCTCCCGGCATCATCGCCACCGAGGGCATGCGGGTCTACCCACCCGAAGCACTCGCCGCCATGCCCGGCTCCAACCCGATGAAACGTTTTGGGCAGGTAGAGGACATCGCCAATGCAATTTGTTATCTTGCCAGCGACGCCAGCGCCTTCATGACCGGCGAGGTCCTCACGATCGATGGCGGTTTTCAGCTATGGGGCAGCCAATGGACCATACCCGAACCGGATTATTTTAAGACATGACAGCCGAAATCACAGCTGCACCGGGAGAAGCCCATGCTAAGCCTGCAGGAAATCTCGGACCGCCTGGAAATCCAGGATCTGTTGGCCCGCTACAGCCACGCCATAGACCGCCGCGACTGGAGCGCGCTTGATCAGGTTTTTACCTCGGATGCTTTGATCGATTACACATCCATGGGCGGCGCCCGTGGCACGTTGCCTGAAATAAAGCTATATCTGGCGCATGCCCTTGCCCATTTTAAAGGCTTTCAGCACCTCGTCGCGACAACAGAGCTGACGCTTACGGGTGATACCGCACATGGCCGCACCATTTGCCACAACCCCATGATCATGGAAGTTGACGGCAGCGACTGGATTTTTTTCTGTGGTCTCTGGTACGTCGACAAATTCGTGCGCACCGAGCAGGGCTGGCGCATATGCGAGCGTATCGAAGAGAAAAGTCATTTTTTCAATTTACCGCCGTCGTTCACACCGCCGCCCACGACCATAAGCGTATAGCGCCGGGAGGAAATCCAATGAGCGACCCCACGCTGCAAGAGCTTCTGGTCCGCATCCAGCGGCTGGAGGATATCGAGGCGATCAAACAGCTGAAGCATCGCTATCTCCGCTCCATCGACACCGCGGACATAGTCACCCTCACCACCCTGCTCGCGGACGACATTGAAGTGGATTACAAGGGCGGCAGCTACCATTGGGCGGTCAGCGGCAAGCAGAATGTGCTAGACTCAATCGCCGCCGGCTTTCACAATCGCGCCATCGCACAGCACACCGGCCACCACCCGGAAATCGAAATTACCTCTCCCACGACCGCCACCGGCCTGTGGTATCTCACCGACAGTTTCACCCATCTAGATTCGCTGTACGTCACGGCCGGCAGCGCGCTGTACCGCGACAACTACGTGAAGCTGAACGGCGCCTGGCAGATCAAGCGGTCATCCTACACCCGCATCTACGAAATAGTCGACCGCATCGCCCAAGCGCCCAACGTAACGTTCAGTCTGCTGGCCGCCACCGGCAGCCCGCCGCCCCAATAATGGGGGTCTGGGGCCTCAAGCCCCAGCGGGTCCAGGGCAGAGCCCTGCCCTTCCTGTTTTCCGAAAGGAGCAACCACCATGGGCATATTGGACGGCAAGATAGCCATCGTCACTGGCGCCGGCCAAGGCGTAGGCCGCGGCATTGCGCTTGCCATGGCCAAGGAAGGCGCTGCTATCTCCCTGGCTGGCCGCACGCGCAGCACGCTGGCAAAAGTACAGGCTGAAATCGAAACATTTGGCGGCCGCGCGACCGTGGCCATTTGTGACGTGAAGAGCGCTGATGATATCAACAGGACCGTCGCCCACACTGCGGAAACGTTCGGTGGCATAGACATTCTTATCAACAACGCCCAGGAGGTCCCACTTGGCCGCCTGCTGGATGTCGCCGACGATGCGTTCCTGGATGGCTTCCTCTCCGGCCCGCTGGCGACATTCCGCCTGATGAAAGCCTGCCACCCGCATTTCGTTACGCGTGGCGGCGGCGCTGTTGTGAACCTCGCCACCGCCGCCGCGGTACGGTGGGACATGAGCACCTATGGTGCCTACGCCGCCGTCAAACAGGCCACCCGCTCCCTCACGCGCGCCGCCTGCGCCGAATGGGGTCGTGACAATATCCGCGTCAACACCATTGCCCCGCACGCCATGTCCCCCGGCATGGAGTTTTGGATCAAGGCGGTGCCGGAGGAAGCCGCCGCGTTCATCGCAACGATCCCAATCGGCCGCGTCGGTGATTGCGAGACCGATATCGGCCGCGCCGTCGTTTTCCTTGTCGGTCCCGACGCGCGCTATCTGAGCGGCGCCACCATTCCGCTCGACGGCGGCCAGGCGAATTTCGACTGACCATGCGCATACTCAACCCAGCGGATCTCGACCTCTCCAACTATATCGGCCCTGGCGAGGCTATCGTTTGCACCCAGGCGTGCGGTGAGCCACTCACACTGATGGAAACGCTTGCCGCACAGCGCCATTCCGTTGCGGGCTGCAGCGTATTCGTCGGCGCCAGTTTTGTACCGACCTTCGGGCCCGAGCACGCGGACGCGCTGCACTTTGTCAGTTTTGGCGCTCTCGGCAGCAATCGCCGCCTCGCCAAAGCCGGTGCACTGGGCATCATTCCCTGTCATGTCGCCGCCATCGCCCCGTACCTTCTCGACGGCGTCCTGCCATGCGACGTGCTGCTGATCCAGCTCTCCCCGCCCGGCCCGGACGGTCGTTACAGCCTCGGAGCGACGTCGGATTACGGCCGCGCCGCCGCCCAGCAAGCCGATCTGGTCATTGCCGAAATCAACGACCAAGCCCCCATCACCACCGGCGGCGAGTACCTGGAGGACAACGAGTTCGATTTCGCCATTCGCACATCGCGACCGCTGCCACAGGTCCCTTCAGGCCAATCCACTGCCATCGATGTCGCCATCGCCCGCCACACCGCCGAGTATATCGGCGACGGCGCGGTGCTGCAAATGGGCATCGGTGCGACCCCCGACGCCATCCTGCGTGAACTTTCCACCCACAAAAACCTTGGCATCCATTCCGGCATGATCAGCGATGCAGTCATGCATCTGATGCAGTCGGGTGTCGTCACCAACTCCACAAAACCGATTGACACTGGCATCACCGTCACCGGCGCGCTGATCGGCACGCAAGCTCTCTACAGTTTCGCGCACCAGAATCCCCAAATCGCGCTAAGGGACTCATTCCACACTCATGGTGAAATCCCGCTCGACCGTTTTAAAAACCTGATTACCATCAATTCGGCCATCGAGGTAGATCTTACCGGCCAGGTCAACGCCGAACAGATCGGCGACGACTATCTGGGCGCCGTCGGCGGCCAGTCCGATTTCGTCCGCGCCGCCCACCGCTCGCTCCGCGGCCACGCCATCATCGCCCTGCCGGCCACCGCCAAGGCCGGCGCCGCAACGCGAATTGTCGCGCGCATGACCACAGGCGTCACCACCCCACGCACTGAGACGGACATCATCATTACGGAATGCGGCGCCGCTGAGCTCCGCGGACAAACTCTGAAGGAACGCGCCAAAAGAATGATAAACATCGCTGCACCACAGTTCCGCGAGCAGCTCGAGCGGGAAGCGTATTCACTTTTGACGCGCGGATATTAGCGAAGGAAGGCCAGGGCTCTGCCCTGGACCCGCTGGGGACAAGTCCCCAGACCCCATTAATAAAGAATCATCGACGGAAACGGCGAAGTCTGAAGACTCCATGACATTTACAAGCTTCGCCCAGAAGCCTAAGGAGAAGCCGCGCAGCGCCAATGGGGTCTGGGGCCTGCTGGCCCTGTCGTGCGCGGCACGCCTTCGGCGTGATGGGTCCAGGGCAGAGCCCCGGCCTTCTTTCGATTCCTTTTCCCGCTAAGTTGGCGCCTATGGGGCTCTGCCCTGGACCCATCACGCCGGAGGCGTACTTAACACGACGGAGCCTGAGGCCCCAGACCCCGTTAATTTCAGAACCCAACCGCGACGGAAGCCGCCTTACCAGCCCGCCGCCCCGAAAACGTGCAATCCGCGGACGACAACCCACTCACATAAATATTCGAACAAATCCCGATCGCCGTTCGCCCCGCCGCATACAACCCTTCAATCGTTTCGCCATCCACGCCCAGCACTCCGCCCGTTTCCTCATCCACCCGCAGGCCCCCCAGCGTCAGCGTCGGCAACGGTTCCAGCTTTGCGTCAATCGAGATATCCAGCGCCTGATACGGCCCCTCCCCAATTATGGCCATGTCGCCAACACCCTTGCCAAGGGCATCGGCAGCCGCGCCGGTAGCCGCGTGATTGTACTCGGCCACCGTCGTCTCTAGAACCGACACGTCAAACCCGCATTTCGCCGCCAGTTCCGGCAGCGTGCGGCCCGCGCGGCTTCCGAACAGCATCGCCAGCATCGCCGGATAGCGTTGAAATGGCAGAATCCGTTCGTGCCGCAACTCCTGCCAAACCTGCCGCCGCAGCGCTGCGTCCAGCAGAAGAAACGCCTTGCCCCCCTGCTCCTCGACCATCTTCAATCCAATCGAGGCCCCATAAAGCGTTTCATCAACAAACCGGGCACCCTGAGCGTTCACGATCATGCCCCGCGCCCATGCCGCCGGCGGGTTG
>JAATGE010000269.1 GCA_015654825.1 Rhodospirillales bacterium | reverse complement strand
TCCCGAACCTGGGATGAGACCAGTTCCACCATCGTTTCCGGCAGGGCGACGAACGCATTCTACGATGGTCTCTCGTCCGACCTCACGGCGCCGACCGACAACCGGCCGTTCTTCTTCTACACCTGGAGACCGTTCAGTTTCCTGTTTGCCAAGAGCCAGGTTGAGGCGGAAGTCGGGGCTCACAATGATCTTGCGATCAAGGTCATGGGAATATTGCTGCTCAGCACTTTCCTCTGCGTCTGCCTGTTCATCCTGGAGCCGCTGAGGAAAACGGTCCGCGAGGTGCCACTCCGCCAGATGCTGCCCAATCTCGGCTACTTCGCCGGTATCGGCCTCGGATTCATGCTGATCGAGATTTCCCAGATGCAGCGCCTGATGGTGTTTCTGGGTGACCCCGTCTACGGTCTTACGGTCGTGCTGTTCTCGCTGCTGCTGTTCGGCGGCATCGGCAGCTTTACCGTCGGCCAGGGCGAACACCGCGCCGCCTTATTGGGGCGCCCCGCCCTGTGTTGCATTGTCCTGTGCGCCGTTGGCCTGCTCACGCCTGGCCTGACCTATGCCCTGAAAGCCTCCGGCGTGGCGGTCCGCGTGCTGGCCTCGGTCGCCCTGTTGGCACCCGCGGGGTTCTGCATGGGCATGATGTTTCCCAACGGCATGATCATGAGCAGGCGCTTTCAGGAACAGCAGGCGTGGTTCTGGGGGATCAATGGTGCCACCTCGGTATTCGCTTCGGTGCTGGGCATGGCGATTTCCATGCAGTACGGCATCGCGCAAGCCTACTGGGCCGGGGTCGTCAGCTACGCGCTCTGCCTGCTGCTGGTGGCGCGCCAGCCCAGCATCGGCGCCTACCCCATCACCAGCTATCGTGTGGCGAACGATACGCTTCGCCACGAAGCCTCAAGCGATTGAGCAATGAAAGGCCAGCGCTCTGCCCTGGACCCGCGGGGGCCGTAGGCTCCAGACCCCACTCATTGGGGGGACGGCGAAGCCCGAAAAATCCATGACATTTACACGCTTCGCCCAGAAGCCAAGCAGAAATCGCGCAGCGCTAATGGGGTCTGGGGACTTGCCCCCAGCGGGTCCAGGGCAGAGCCCTGGCCTACTCTCGCTTCCTTCTATCGCTTAACTTGGCGCCTATGGGGCTAAGCCCTGGCCGTTCCGACCCTGACCGACTGCCTGGCCCGCATGAGCTGACGGAGATCCCGGCGAGATCGTGAACAGCACCCAATTCCTCACCGCCGACCGGCTGCGCGGCTACCCGCGTCTGTTCCTGGCCGTCTACGCGAGCATCGGCATCGCGTGGTGGTGCCTGTCGCATAACCTGATCGACCCTTCCGGCAAGCCGTTGGGCTTCGACTTCATCACCTTCTGGGGTGCCTCCTGGCTCGCCCAGCATGGCCAGGCCGCGTCCGCTTACGATCCCCCGGCACTCTGGGCCGCGCAGATTGTTGCAGTGCCGGGCACGCCGGAACCGTATCTCTGGCATTACCCGCCGCCGTTCCTGCTTGTCGTGTACCCGCTGGCCTGGCTCTCCTATGTCGCGGCCCTGGCCGTGTTCATGGCGGTCGGCTTCGCACTTTATATTGCAACGATGCGCCGCATGTTCCCCGGCGCCGAGTGGCTGATCGCCGCCTTTCCGGCAGTGCTTCTGGTGGCGCTCCATGGACAGGCAACGTTCCTGCTGGTGGCCATTATCGCCGGTGCGTACATGATGCTCGACCGGCGCCCGGTCGCGGCCGGGTGGCTGCTGGGCCTGCTGGTGTGCAAGCCGCACCTCGCGCCATTATTCCCCCTCGCGATGGCCGTCTCCGGGCGATGGAAAACCCTCGGCGCCATGGCGGCGTCGGCCGCCTGCCTTGTGCTGGCATCGGTGTTGGCCTTCGGCCTCGCCCCCTGGCGCGGCTTCCTGGCCGATCTTCCGCTGGCACGGCGTGTGCTGGAGGAAGGGATGCTGCCGTGGGACACGATGCCGACAATGTTTGCCGCCACCCGGCTGGCCGGGGCGCCGGTCCAGGCTGCCTATGCCGCGCAGGCCCTGGCCGCTATTGCGGTTGCCGTCCTGGTCGTTCTGCTGTGGCGCGGTGCGGCCGATTTCCGCCTCAAATTCGCGGCACTGGTGATCGGCAGTCTGCTGGTCTCGCCCTATGCATTCGACTACGATCTGATCCTGCTGGCGATCCCCATTGGATTGCTGGCGCAATGGAGTGCCGGGCGGTCCGTGCGCTGGCTGGCGCCCTTGCTCATCGCCGCGGTATTCATGCCGATCCTGCTGCCGCCAATCGCCAAGGCAACGGCGATCCAGTTGATGCCGGTGGTACTGCTGGCATTGTTCGCCAATGTCGCCTTCCGGGCCCGGCAACAAGCCTCCCGGCAAATTCGGCCGGAGCCTGACGCAACCGGCGCCGCCTGATCCGCGGGTCTGGCCGCAGCGCAGAGCACGTTCCCCGGCTGCGCCGCGCAAATCCGGGCGCTGATCCGGCGCTGCGTCGCTGCGTTCACGTCAATTCAAACAAACTCCTGATCGACGCCGCGATCCACTCCGCCAGCCCCGCCTCCGGCTGTCCCATATGATGCCGGCTATCGAGCAAGGCGCGCCCCGCCTGCACCCGCGTCGCCAAAATCTCGCCCAGTTCCGCGGCCATGCTCGGGCGCCCCACCAGCAGCGGACACAGCGCATCCTTGGATATTTCATAAATAACGACCCTGGTCAGCGCGGTCATTTCGGCGTCCAGCTTCCCGCCGGTCAGCAGCCCGATCTCACCGTAATAATCCCCCGGCGCCAGCCGGATCAGTTCGATCGTGCGCCCATTCTGTTCCGCGGTCGCCACCACGACGCCGTAGCTGACAATGCAAAGCGCCTCCAATACCGTGCCGGCCGGAACAATTACGTCCTGCGGCTGGTAATTCCTGCGCGTCATCTGCGTCGCCAGCGTCTCCTTTTCCTCTGCCGTCAGCGTCGAAAACAGCGAAATGCCCGCGATCAGGCGTTGCGGCGTGCCCGGCAGCGCCTATTCCCGCGCCAGTATTCCGGCATGCGCCCCGGCCAGCCGCTCGGCAAATCAT
>JAATGE010000447.1 GCA_015654825.1 Rhodospirillales bacterium | reverse complement strand
TTCGAGCACTTCGATTCCGACTCTTTGATCCAGGCGCCTACAATGTAATTGCGGCACGACGCCGTTTTTACGAATGTGGGTGGTGGCGCCCCGCCCCCTACGGACTGTATCGGACAACCCTCGGGAGGAAACTTCGATACGTCGTTTATATCATAGGCGGAAACATCGGGCGCCGCGGTCGTGTCGCTCCGACCAACCTGAACACCGAGCGGCTTTGCCCCGGTTGTCGGCTCAAGCGGGTCAATGACCCCATGCGCACAACCAGCCAGACTCATTGCAGAAAATGTAGCAAATGCCACCGCGGATCGCGGGATCGAACGGGTACTCATTGCCAGCTCCCTCTATTGACTCAATTGGCTACGTTCTCAGAACGGCCAGGCGGCGGCCAAATCGCCCGCCGTTCCCGCGTATCGATCCCGATCAACCGGGCTCACACCGGGCACCGGCGCCGCCGGTTTGTTGTAGTTGTCATCAGAGAACTGCCATAGCGTCCATTTGGACCAACCGTGCGGCAGCACCGCCGTCGGGCCAAATTGCGCAAGCCAAAGGGCGCAATTCGACAAGGTCGGGTCGCCGCCGCCAGCGAGTTGCTGCTTGAGGTCGGCGCCGCCGTAGATCACCGGCCACCGCCCGAGGCTTTGGTAAATATGCGTGACGAAATCGACCGCGTCCTGCACCGCCATCATGCCGGCCGACCCGCGTTCGAAATCCAGCGCCACCAGCGTCTGTGGCGTGGGCTTGACGACGTCGAGAAAGAAATCCGCCTGCGCGATGCCCTGGCCGGGCTCGCCGAAATGATACGCACCCACCAGAAACCCGTTCGCAGTCGCCTCGGCCAGGTTCGCCGTGTAGTCCTGATCGCTGGCGCTCACGCCCTGCGTCGCCTTGATGATGACCGCGCCGAACCCGGCAGCCTTGGCAGCCGCCAGCTTGGGCCGCTTCTGCCAGTGCGAAATATCGATGATGCCCTCGTAGGCCATTGCGAAACCTCATTGCGTTGTTGACAGCCGATCCTTCAAAGCCACTCCAACCGGCAGAAACCTTTCCGCGCCGCCATATCTCGGCCAGACCGCACGCGTGCCCGAACCGGCCACGGCGTCCTTCTAACCGCACTGGTCGCACCTGTCGGTGTTCCGTCCCGGTCGTGACGAAATCGCTAGCCCCGCCGCGCCGCTCCTGGGCAGTCAATTCTGCCTAACAAAGGCTAGGAGATATTAATTGAATGATTTCAGATAGTTGAAGCGCAACGATCCAATGTGGATGCGCGCGCTTAACGTTGGCGGCCCGAGCGTCGGCATTGCCGCAACGGCCACGACCCGGGAGAACTTTGCCGACGCCGCCCGGGCAAGACTATAAAACCGGTCGTCGAACGCCCCGTCGGTTCAGGTCCGCACCGTGCACGTCTTCGTATTCAACCGCTTTCTGCTCGATACTAGGCGGCGCGTCCTGCTGGTCGACGGCCAGCCGGTCGATCTGCAAGATCGCCCGTTCGACATCCTGGAGTTTCTGATCGTCAACCGGGACCGAGTAGTTAGCCGCAACGAGATTATGGCCCGTGTTTGGGAGGGCCGCGCTGTTGCTGAGAACAACCTCACAGTCCAGATGTCGATGCTGCGCCGCATCCTGGCCGAGCACGGCGGCGACGGATTGATCATTACCCTGCCCAACAAAGGCTATCGCTTCGTCGGCGAAGCTTTCGCGGACCCGGCGTGCCCGACGGCTGATCCGGTGGTATCGGAAGCACGGGCCGGGGCGCTGCCGCCGGGTCCGACGCCGGAAAGTCTACCCACCGCGCGCCCACCATCTGCGGCCGCACCAGCGGTTGCTGTCTGGCGCCACCCCGCCATCGCGATTCTGTACTTATTATTAGTGAGCCTCGCCAGTGCCGCCGCCTGGCGCCATTTCACTGCTCCGCCCCCCCCGCCGCGCCTGTCGATTGCGGTGCTACCGTTCCGCAACCTCAGCGACGATCGTTCCCAGGACTATCTGGCCGACGCCATTACTGACGACCTTACCACAGACCTTGCCCATATCCCGGGTAGCGTCGTGATCGCCCGCGAGAGCGCGGACATCTATCGCGGTCGCGCCGTACCCACCGCCGCCATCGGCCACGCGCTCAACGTTCGCTACCTGCTGGAAGGTAGCATACGGCCGGTGGAAGGCGACTTCCGCATCAACGCCCAGCTCATCGAGGCCGCCACCGGCGCCCACCTCTGGGCGGAACGTTGGGATCAGTCCCTCGCCCATATCGCGCTGGCGCAAACAGCCATCGTTCGCCGCATCGCCAGCGCGCTGGACACCCAACTGACCGACATCGAAGGCACCAGCGCTCAGCGCGACCGCCCCAACGACACCGATGCGCTCACCCTGTTTTTCCGTGCCCGCTCGATTACCGATCACGAGGATTCGCTGCCAGCGCTCGCAACCGCGCAACACCTGCTCGAGCTAGCCACCAATCAGGCGCCAGACTTCGCCGATGCATTTGCACAGCTCGGGCTTACCCTTGCCCTGAAGATCCGCGGCACAGACGATCCGGACGATGCCAGGGATCTAGCCGAAGCACGCCAAATGACCGCACGTGCCCTCCAACTGGCGCCTCACAACCCCCGGGCACTGGCTGCCGACGCAAGACTGCGCGAACGCGATAACAATTGCACGGTAGCATCGATTAGCGCCAACGAAGCGCTGGCCGCGGAGTCGAATAGTCTAGACGCACTGGCTGTTCTGGCCAAATGCGCCCTGGCCGCGGGCCGCCTGGACGAAGCGGCGGGTGCCGCATTCCAGGTGCTGCGCCTGAACCCCGAAGGACGCAGCAACAAGCCGCGCTACATGTTGCTATCCGAGGTTCGCCTGCTCCAGGGCCACTACAAGGAAGCCATCGATCTCGCCAACCAGGCGATCGCCGGCGACCCGCCTCCCTCGGCGGCGCGGGATGGGATGGGTCGTCCCGATTTTTGCCGCTTGCTGGTGGTCGGCGCCACTTATTTGAGTGGCGACACGAGCCACGCACACGATCTCTTTGCCGACTACGCGCTTTTATGGCCAAACCACACGGTTTGGCGCATAGCCGCATATGCGCCGCGAGCTGTCGCGGCCTTGGCGGGCTACCGGAACTTTATGGCCGCATTGAATGCGGCTGGAATGCCCGAATTCGCCGATGAACATGCGGACGACCACATAAACCCGCCCGCGGCGCCGCACATAGGTGGCGACTTCGATCCGACACCGCTTACGATGCCGGGCGCCGTTACGATCGATACGGCTCAACTCACTGCGCTGCTGGCAAAGTCGGGGCCGCTGACTGTCGATCTCGGTCGCGGCGCTGCCGTGATCGAGGGCGCCGTATGGAGCGACCCCGGTGCTCCGGACTATGACGACAACAGCTTCCTCGATCACGCCTTGGCAAACCGGGTCAAGGGCGACCGCGACGCACCGATCGTCATTATGGCAACGGGAACCGCCGGCTACGACTCCTACAACGCCGCCCTTCACGCGGTGTCGCTGGGCTACCGCCGCGTTCTCTGGTACCGCGGCGGCGAAGAGGCTTGGGCGGCTGCCGGCTTGCCATCACGCGACCGCAGATCGCAATAAACTCGATTCACCTATTGGCATTCGAGCGGAACGATGCTAAATGCGACCAAGCTGACGGGAGTGGTCCGCTGGCACCGTCTTCAGACTGGAGGGCAAGCGTATGAGCGGTCCAACCGAATACACGCTCAGAGTCGTATACAGGATCGTAACCGACTCGATCGTTACGACCAACGGGCACAGCACCGGTCAGCCGCCTGGCGCAAGCGGCCTGACTAATCAACTGGCATTGGTCAATGGACAGACGATTGTGTTCGATATGAACGCTCAGCCGGATCCGGCCGATACGGCGACCGTAGCCAGCATCCGAAATCAGATCGCAATCGCGTCCTTATATAAGATGTTCTATGAACTTGATTTAGCCAGGGTCGTCGGCGACATCGCGACGAACTGACATTCGCCCATATTGGTTCGGTAAGCGTAAGGCACGCAAGTAAAACAGATCGATTGTCTGTTTGAATGCCGCATCAATCGTCGGTGCAGCTTGGGGAGTGCTGCCCGACCTGAGCCAGTGTGCCCATCGTAACCCATGCGCTGGTTAAGCAGGCGCCTGGGCTCCGATCCTTTTATGAACGCCCCGGCAACAATCTCCATGCCGGAGGTCGAGCATTTGTTTATCTGAGAACGGAATGACGACGTTCGCTACCAGCTGCTGAACGGCACGCCGTGGCCCAAAACACCCCTACTCAGCCGCCGCCCCCTGCGGATGCAGCCCCACCGCCCGCTCCTCCGCCACAACGTCCCCGCTATGCCGCCGCGCCAGCACCAGATAAAACACCGGCACCACGAACAGCGTGAACAGCGTCCCGATCGATAGCCCGCTCGCAATCACCAGCCCCATCGCGAACCGCGCCGCCGCCCCCGCACCCGTCGCCAGCACCAGCGGCAGCACCCCCAGCACCATCGCCCCCGTGGTCATCAGGATCGGCCGCAGCCGCAGCAGCGCCGCATGCTCGATCGCCTGGCGTTTCGTCTGCCCCAGCGCCTGCTGCTCGTTCGCAACCTCCACCATCAGGATGCCGTGCTTGGAGATCAGCCCCATCAGCGTCACCAGCCCCACCTCGGTGTAGATGTTCAGCGTCGCCCCATGCACGCCCAGATAGATGAATACAAGCGCACCCGCCAACGACATCGGCACGGACACCAAAATGATCAGCGGATCGCGAAAACTCCCGAACAGCGCCGCCAGCGACAGATAAACCACCACCAGCGCCATGCCGAACGTCTGCACGAACCCCGACGATTCCTGGATATATTGCCGCAGCGGCCCGGTCGCGTCGGTCGCGTAATC
>JAATGE010000534.1 GCA_015654825.1 Rhodospirillales bacterium | reverse complement strand
GCTGGAACAGCCGGAGGAAGAGCTGCCGCTACCGCCGCCGCCCCCGACATCGCCACCGCAGGAAAACAGCCTGCTGGCCTGGCATGGCATCCCGGCCCCGATCGCCCGGCGCCTGGCCGCCGGCAGGCTGGAACAGACGCTGCCCACGGTGCTGCGCTTTGGCCAGCTTCCACTGGGCGCCGACCAGGCGCCGCTGCTGCTCACCGGCCCACCCGGCGCCGGCAAGACGCTGACGATAGCGCGCCTGGCCACCCGCCTGGTGCTGAACGGCATCGAGCCGCTGGTGATTACCGCGGATGGCCGCCGCGCCGGCGCGCCGGAGGAGCTGGCCGCCTACACCCGGCTGCTCGGCCTCAGCCTGATCGTCGCCGACCAGCCGGCGACGCTGATGCGCGCGCTGCGCCACCGCAGCCCCGGCACGCCGGTGCTGATCGACACCTCGGGGGTGAACCCGTTCGAGGGCGACCCGATGGACGTGATCCAGGCGCTGACCACGGCCGCCGCCGCGACCGCGGTGCTGGTGCTGCCCGCCGGCCAGGACCCGCTGGAGGCCGCCGAGCAGGGCGCCGCGTTCGCCGCCACCGGCGTGCAGCACTTCATTCCCACGCGCCTGGATATTGCCCGGCGCCTCGGCAGCGTCATTGCCGCGGCCGATGGCGGCGCGTTCACCCTGACCGAGGCCGGCACCGGCCCCGGCGCCACCGACGGCCTCACGGCCCTGACGCCGGCGCTGCTGGCCGCCCGCCTGACACAGCACGCCGCCCACCAGCCGGGCGCGCAACACACCCAACCAGCACAGGCCCCCTATGCAAGCCTTGCCCGCGCCTGAACCCAACCCAGCCACCCGGCCGCATTTGACCGCCATCGCCTCCGGCAAGGGCGGCGTCGGCAAGACCTGGTTTTCCGTCACCCTGGCGCAGGCGCTGGCCGCCCAGCACCACCGCGTGCTGCTGTTCGACGGCGACCTCGGCCTCGCCAACGTCGACATCCAGCTCGGCTTCACCCCCAAACACGATCTTGGCGCCGTGCTGGCCGGCCGCGTGACGCTGGCGGAAGCCGCGGTGCCGATCGGGGGCGCCGGTTTCTCGGTGCTACCCGGCCGCTCCGGTTCCGGCGCGCTGGCCTCCCTCCCGGGGGACGCGCTGGCCACCGTGCTGGGCGGCCTGGCCACCCTGCCCTACGACCACGTGCTGCTCGACCTCGGCGCCGGCCTGGATACGGCCAACCGCCGCATGGCCGCCGGCGCCGATACGCTGCTGGTGCTGGTCACCGACGAGCCCACATCGCTGACCGACGCCTATGCGGTCATCAAACTGAACGAAGCGGACGCCCCGCGCGCCGACGTGCGCATCGTCGTCAACCTGGCCACCGGTGCCACGTCGGGCCAGCGGACCTACACGTCGCTGGCCCGCGCCTGCTCACGCTTCCTAGGGCGCACGCCGAAACTGGCGGGCATCATCCGGCGCGACCCGCACGTGACGGACGCGATACGCCACCAGACACCACTGCTGACGCGCCACCCGAATAGCCCGGCCGCGGTGGATGTCACGCACATTGCGGCGGCTTTGGGGGGGGAGAGGTAAGGCCAGGGGCTCTGCCCCTTGACCAAGCTGGGGCCAGTAGGCCGCAGACCCCATTCGTTGGGGGGAACGGCGAAGCCCGAAAAATCGTGTCTTGTACAGGCTTTGCCGGGGCGCCGATGAAAAAGCCGCGCAGCGCTAACGGGGGTCTGGGGCCTCAGGCCCCAGCCGGTCCAGGGCAGAGCCCTGGCCTTTCTGACCTAAACTTAGCGCTCGTGGGGCGAAGCCACTTATTTTACGGCCAAGCCTTCATTGCCTGCCCGGCAATTGTCATGAGCGCGGTCCTTGAAGCGCCGTCGCGGGCCTGCACGGACATGCCCTGCATCACGGCCATGTAGAAGGTGGCCAAGGCGGCGGGCTCGCAGGTTTTCGGGAGCTCGCCGCTGGCAATGCCTTTTTTCAACCGGCCGATGATGAAGTTCAGGTCTTCGGCGCGGCACCGCTGCAGTTCGCGGTCCAGGTCGGCCGATTCCGCAAAGCCGTGCATCGATGAGAGAACGATCATGCAGCCGCGCGGCTGCGAGCGGCGGGTGACGGTGGCCGCGGTGCCTTCCAGCAGCAGCCGGACCGCCTCGCGAGCGGTCGGAGCGGTATCGAGGATGCGCGGCAGGCCGCTGCCTACGCCTGAGCGGTAGCGCTCCAGCGCCTCCATGAACAACGCTTCCTTGCTGCCGAAGGCGGCGTAGAAGCTCGCGAGGCCGATGCCCATGCCGGTGGTCAGATCGGAGAGCGAGGTGCCCTCATAACCCTGCCGCCAGAACAGCATCATGGCGGTTTCCAGTGCCGCGTCCCGGTCGAACGACCTCGGCCGGCCGCGCGGCCGCGGCGGTTCGATTTCCAATGTCACAATCGCGATAGTCCACAACGCATAAAAAGGCTTCCTCTTCTAACCTTCGGTTGAAGAGATCGCCGTTAACATAGCGATTTTTGCCGCCCTCTGTCAACAAATCGTCCCGTCCCGCGAACCGCGCGACTTTCTGAGACATACCTCGTGTTTTCATTACCATACCGGCTCCTTGAAATTCTGGAGCGATTGCTCCAGATTAGCCGGGAGCCCGACGCATAAAGTCTGGCCCAAGGGAGAGACAACAATGCAGAGCCACACAAAAGCCGCGCGTGCGCGCGGAAGGCCCGCTGCGTCCCTATCGTTTACGGCAATCGCGATCTCCGGGCAGCCAGGCGGGGCGATCACTGCGCCATTCCGCCGACGATAAGGCGTATTCCTCCGAAAATATCCCGGCGCCTTCCACGCTGAGCCGCGCGCCGTGCGTGCTGGCGCGCCGTTGCCTTGGCCGGTGCCCGATCCTGGGTTGCTGAAACCCGCGTGAACGTGCGGCACGGCGGAGGCTGCGCCGCATTCGATTGGTTGCGCGCGTCCACGAAATTTGTCGATGCTCTACCGCAACCACACGTGCGGGCGGCGCATCCGCAGTGCGGCAGCGCCGCCGCCTGTTTGCCATATTCAATTTCGTAGTTTTGTTACATCGGTACTGCGTCTATATAGTTCGAAAGTCGCATGTCGTCGCAGGCAAATTTTGATGGACGACAATTCAGGCTTGGATTTAGATGCGCCGGCGCAGGTCAAACGGCACTTGCGATCCGCCGGCGCCAAACCTGCGCACAGCGCAACCTTGTGAACAAAACAGCGGGAGTGATAATGTCAAACATGGCAATCCTTGGCCGAACGGGGCGGCTGCGTGCCGGTCTCCTGGTTGCGGCCAGTTTCGTCTTACCTTTCGGCGCGGCGGCAGCGAAGCCGGGGTCCGGTCCGGTCGTGCAAACGGCCAGCGGCAAGGTGGAAGGTTCTATCGTCAACAATGTCGCGGAATTCCTGGGCATTCCGTATGCGGCACCACCGGTGGGCGACCTGCGCTGGGCGCCGCCGCAGGCACCCCGCGCATGGAACGGCATCCGCGCGGCAACCAGCTTTGGCGCCACCTGCGCGCAGGTCACAACGCTTGGCGTCTTTGCAGGGCCTGCCAATAACAATGAAGACTGCCTGTTCGCGAACGTGTTCACGCCGAACCTGCAGAGTACCGCCAAGCTGCCCGTCATCGTGTGGATCCATGGCGGCGGCAACCTGGACGGCGAAAGCAGCGATTACGACGGCAGCAAGATGGCGTCGCAGGGCAGCACCGTCGTTGTTACGTTCAATTATCGCCTGAACCTGATGGGCTTCCTGGCGGTGCCCTCGCTCGACACCGAAGGCCATAATTTCGGCAATTATGGCCTGCTCGATCAGCAGGCGGTGCTGAACTGGGTGCGCCAGAACATCGCGAATTTCGGCGGCGATCCCAACAACGTAACGGTGGGCGGGCAATCCGCCGGCGCCGAGGATACCGGCCTGGCAATGCTCTCGCCGCTCGCGGCAGGGTTATTCCAGCGTGGCATATGCGAAAGCTTCTGCCCGACCGGCAATCTGCCGACTGTACCATCGGCCGAAGCGATCGGGCAGCAATTCGCCACGGCGGCGGGTTGCGGCACCAAGACCGGCCCAGCCCAGGCGCGTTGCCTGCGCGAAGTGCCTGCGGCCGTGGTGGAGGCGCTCGCGGGAACCGCAAGTGCTGCCAGCGCCTATGTACTTGGGCCGATCCTGGATGGGACCGTGATTCCGGTGCAGCCGCCGACCGCCTGGGCGACCGGGCAGTTCACGCATTTGCCGCTGATAAACGGCAACGTTCAGGACGAGCAGGACTTCAGCCTGGCCATCACCGAGTATTTCTCCAGCCCGCGGCAACCGCCGACCAATGCACAATATACCAGCCACGTCGCCCATACTTACTCCACCCCGCCTTATCCTGCGGGCACCGCCGACAAGATTCTAAAGCTTTACTCGCTTGCCAACTATCCGTCCGCGCAGATCGCATGGGACCGGTTGGGCACCGACCCGGGAATCTGCTCACAGATGGCCTTGAACACGACCCTCGCATCGCAAATTCCAGTCTACGCCTATCTGTTCAACGACCAGTCCCCGCCGTTCTATTTCCCGCGCATGCCTGGATTTACGCCGCTTGCCTACCACACGTCGGACATCCAGTACCTGTTCCCGCTGTACCATGGCGGCCAGGGAACGCCGCATAACCTGACGGGAGACCAGGTCACTCTGTCGGATCAGCTCGTCGCCGCCTGGACGAGGTTCGCCTGGACCGGCAATCCGAACGGCGTGGGTAATGCGCCGTGGCCGGTGTTCAAAACCAATCCTAACGCATCGGATGTACTGCTCGAGAACGTTCCGGCCCTCTCGACGGAATCCGCGGCGCAGTTCAATTCCTCGCATAACTGCAAGTTCTGGGCTTCGCTGACGACCGGCTGATCCCGGAAGAATGGGCGGCGGTTCACGCCGCCCATTCCCTTTGCACCAATGAACAAAAGTTTTTTGGTTCTTTTTTTCAAGAAAGAACAAGAAAAAGCACTTCTTTTTGAAAAAAGAAGCAAAAACTTTTGCTCGTTGGTCCGAAGCCCACTGGCCTTCCGGGGCACTCCCACGCTAACTGCGCCGGTGCCTGAACCCGCCACCCGCACCAGACTGGTCCGCGACGGCCGCGACATGCGGATCGACTTCTTCCGCGGCCTCGCGCTGTGGTGGATCTTTACCGACCACATCCCGGCCGACTGGCTCGGCAACCTCTCGATCCGCAATTTCGCCCTGTGCGACGCGACGGAGGTCTTCGTGCTGCTCGCCGGTTACGCCGGCGGCCTCGCCTACGGCACCACGATGCGCACCCAGGGCTGGCTCTACGCCGCCGCCGACGTGGTACGGCGCGCCTGGACCCTCTACATCGCCCACATCTTCCTGTTCGTGGTGTTCGCCGCCCAGGTCGGCTATTCCGCCACCGCGCTGGACCGCAACGACTACCTCGACGAAATCCACCTCGATGTGATGGGCGGCGCCCCATACCGTGCGCTGCTCGAATCCATCACGCTGCATTTCCAGCCGGCGTACCTGAACTTCCTGCCGCTCTACTTCGTTGTGCGGCTTATGCTCGCGCTGGCAATCCCGCTGTTGAACTTGGCGCCGGTGCTGGCGGCGCTGTCG
>JAATGE010000383.1 GCA_015654825.1 Rhodospirillales bacterium | reverse complement strand
GGCCGCGTTAGCGAAATGAAATAGCATGGCGCACACGCGGAAAATCACCAGGGGGCGGGATTTCAGCAGCACGCTGTAGCCGGCGGATTTTGCGTCGCCTTCCGCGGCATCGCGCGCCCAATTGAAGTCGATCGAACGGGCGGGAATGGAAAGCACGGCGGCGGACGCAAGCAGGGCGAACACCGGCACCAAAAGGAACACGGCGCGCTGCGAGAACAAATAGCCGACCGCGCCGGCTACCACGGCAATGGCGACATTTCCGGCGTGGTCGAACGCCGCGTTGCGCCCCATGCGCCGCGCCAACTGGTTGCGCGCATACAGGCCCAGGGTCAGTGCCGCGACGGCAGGGCCTAACACGTAGCCTCCGCTCGCCATCAGGCTGTTGGCGATCGCCACCGGCCAGAAGCGCGGCCAGGCGAAAATGATGGCGGCGCCAGCGCCCAGCACCACGAGCGCCGCAACGATGGCGCCGCGCTTGGCGCGGGTCGCGTCGATCGCGGCACCGATCGGAGCTTGCAGGGCAAGGCCGATCAGGCCACCGGCCGTCGTTACCAGACCGACTTCGGACTGGCTCCAATGCTGGCGCGTCACCAGGAACACGTTGAGATAGGGGCCGAGCGCGCCGCGTACGTCGGCAAGCAGAAAGTTGGCGGCATCGAGCGAAAGCGGATTGAAACGCCCGTTCGAGGTCATCGGCTGAACCGGGGGATCGGTATCGATGGGACCTGCGTAATTGGGCAGAGCGCTGCGAAATCGGCAAGGCCAGGGCTCTGCCCTGGACCCCACTCATTGGGGGGAACGGCGAAGCCAGCAACTATCTCGGATTTTTCAGGCTTCGCGGTTCCCCCCAGAAAATGGGGTCTGGGGCCTACTGGCCCCAGCGGGTCCAGGGCAGAGCCCTGGCCTTGCTGCCTTATTTCCACAGCCAAAGCGTCCCGATACCCAGCGTAATGAAAGTCAAAGGCGCGCCGACCCGGAAATAGTCCCAGAATCCGATACTTACGCCGGAGCCGGCCGCGCGCTGCACGACAATCAAATTGGCGATCGAGCCCAGCACGGAAAAATTGCCCGCCAATGTCGAGCTCATGGCAACCACCAGCCACGCGTTATCCTGGTGCGGCAACGGATCGACGAAAGGCTTCAGCATCAGCACCGCGGGCACATTGCTGACCAGGTTGGAAACCACCGCCGTCACCGCGCTAAGCACGGGTACCCGATCAAGATGCAGCCGCCCGACGGCGGCAATCATACCGGGGCCAAGAAGCGCATGCCGTGCACCGGCGACAATGATGAACAGGCCTGCAAACATCAGCAGCAGCGACCAGTCGATTTCGGCATAGACACGCCGGCTTTTGATGCGGCGTGTCAGCAGCAGCAGGCCGCCTATGACAATCGCCGCCTTGGCCGGCACCACGCCGGCAAAGAACAAAACGATCATGACCAGCGTGGCAAAAACGGCGCGGGTCATCAGCGCGCGATTGGCATCGCTTTTGGGCGGCGCCACGGCCAGCCGGACCGTGCCGGTGAACTCGGCGCGGTGCAGCGCCACGATCAGCGGCACGGTAACGACAAGGCCGGCGAGCGCGACGGGCCCCAATGCGAGAGCGAACGCGGCGTAGGGAATATGCGAAAAAGCACCGATCATGATGTTTTGCGGGTTGCCGGTTATCGTTGCGGTCGACCCGATATTGGACGCCATTGCCACCGCGAGCAGGTAGGGCAGCGGCCGCCGTCCAGCCGCGACGGTTGCCTCGAGGACAAGCGGCGCCAGCACCAGGCAGATCGCGTCGTTGACCAGGAACGCGGAAAACACGCCGGACACCGCAACGACAGCGGTGAGCAGGACCCATGGCCGCCGGGCATGCGCCAGGACCCATCGTGTGGCAACCGCGAAGAAGCCGGAGAGGCGCAGGCTGGCAACGACGATCATCATGCCGAGCAGCAGGGTGATCGTATCGAGGTCCACCGCCCTGTAGGCGTCCTCTAGCGGCAGGGCCCCCGAGGCGACCATAAGTCCGGCGCCCACCAGCGCGATGCCCGCCCGATCTATGCTTAGCCCGGGTATGCGGCCCACCGCCAATGCCAGGTAGCTGCCGGCAAAAATCATACCGCCGGCGATCCGCCGTGCCAGCACGACAGACATCGGATCGCCCGGCGGGAGTAGCGTGGGCACAAGAGAAGTTGCGATCGCCAGCGCGACTACCAACCCGGCCAGCGCGACGCTTAGGGTCAGTAGCCAGCGTCTGCGATCGGGTGTGGGGCGAACCATGTCGATCTTATTACCGTCGACAGGTCGCTGAGTTCCAATTCCGATGGCCCAAGGCCGCGCCTTGTGTTGCCTATCCGGCGATCCGGTCCCTCGAGATGGAAAGCCGGATTGTCAGCCCGTCCGGATTCCAGTCGCGCGCGATTTCGCCGCCCAACTGGCGCTTCACCGTCGCACGTCCCAGCCAGGTGCCGAAGCCCTCGTTCTCGGTCGGCTCCACCCGCGGCCCGCCATGTTCGCGCCACGTGAGAACGAACCGGTCGCCTTCTTCCGCACATTTGACGTCGACGTGGCCGTCCAGTGCCGAGAGCGCACCATACTTGGCGGCATTGGTGGCAAACTCATGCAGCAACAACGCCAGGCTCGTGATCGATCCACCGGCGACCGCGATATCGGGCCCGCTGATCGCGACGCGCGTTCCGCGCCCGTTCGCCACGTCACCGAACGGGGAGGCGATCGTTTCGATCAATGCGTGCAAGGTCGTCGCCTGCTCGCCATTGCGCGGTGATTTCGGTAACGTAAGTGCGTGCGCCCGCGCCAGCGCGCCCAGTCGCTCGGTCACAGCATGGGCCAGCTCATCCGCGGTGCGTGCCGAGCGGGCGCTCAAGGTCACGACACTACCCGACAGGGTAAACAGATTCTTGACCCGGTGATCCATTTCGCGCAGCAGCAAATGCTGCTGTTCCTCCGCCCGTCGGCGTTCCGTGATGTCACGCGCGATCTTCGATGCGCCGACAATCTTGCCGTTGCCGTCCTTGATCGGCGAGACGCACAGGGAAACCTCGACCAGGCTGCCGTCCCTGCGACGACGAATCGTCTCATAGTGATCGATCCGCTCGCCGCGCCGGATGCGCTGCAGAATCCCGGCCTCCTCGTCCTGCCGGTCCAGCGGAATAAGGATAGTGATCGGTCTGCCGACCATCTCCGCCGCGGTGTAGAGGAATAGCCGCTCCGCTGCGCGGTTCCAGCTGGTAACCACGCCGTTGATGTCCTTGCTGACGATCGCGTCGTCGGAACTCTCGACGATCGATGCCAGTTGATGCGCGCATTGCTCCGCATGCTTGTGATCGGTGATGTCCAGCAGCATATTCACGGCGCCAATAACCGTTTCGGACGCATCGAACAGCAACGTGGGGTACGGAATGAACGGCACGCGGGTTCCGTCCGGACGCTCGGCGATCGCCTCCATGCCGCG
>JAATGE010000514.1 GCA_015654825.1 Rhodospirillales bacterium | reverse complement strand
CGCAGCGCCACCGCCATCGGACATTGATCGTGCGGCAACTCCGTTCCGTCCGAGGAATAGAGCTTCCAGGAACCGCACCAATGGCTGGTGCCGAGCTCCGGGTGGTGGCCCCACAGAGCTGCGGCCGCCTCGTTATAGTAGGTGATCAGCCCGTCGGCGTCGGTTACGTAAATGGCAGCCGGCAGGGCATCGAGCACGTCGCGAAAATAGTCGTCGCCGCGGGCCACCGCTTCGCCGGCCCACCGGATGAACGCCGACGGCCGCCGATTTAAGTCGAGCTGGTTTCTACCCGGAGTTGCCGCCATTACCATCCTGCCAGAGAGCCTCGGCTCAACCTGCATCATCATCTAGGCCGTGGAGGGCTTTCGTCAAATTCAATCTCGACATACCGCGCCCGGCGACAGTATATTGATGGCTTCGCAGCTCTGAACGCGGGAGATATCATGCGCGAGTACTCGCCATACCCCGCCGCTATCGGCCTGATGCGCTGAGAGGCGCGGGCCGGTCACCGGCCCAATCCATCCGCCAAAACCGATAGAGCTCAGGGACCGGCCCGCTTTGCGCGGACCGGCAAGCGCAAGAATGGCTTCATCTAACCAAAAAGTCACCCCAGCCAGGGTGTTTGGCTTCCTGTTGTCGCATTGGCGCCGCCAACCGACGGTCGCGATCGCGATCAGCACGCTGATGGCCGCCGCGACGGTGGCCGACGTCGCGACGCCGGTATTCGCCGGCCGCCTCGTCGACGCCGTCGGCAACCCTTCGCGCGCCGTCGCGAACCACGCAGCCATGGCTGCGCTGCTGTGGCTCGCCGGCCTCGGGCTCGCCGCGGTACTGGCGCGTCAGGCGGCTTTTTGGGGAATTGTGCGCTTTACACTGCGCATGATGACGGAGATCAAGCAGGAGGCGTTCGCGCGCGTGCAGGGTTTTTCCACGGCCTGGCACGGAGAAAGCTTTTCCGGCGCGGTAACGCGGCAGGTGCTGCGCGGTGCCGGCGCCGTGGATATGCTGAATGACGTCATTTTCTTCGGCCTGCTGCCGACAACCGTCATGCTGCTCGGTGCCACCGCCGTGCTGGGTTGGCGCTGGCCGACGCTCGGTGCGGCGATCGCCATCGGCAATCTGGTTTATGTCGGCGTAACAGTTCTTCTGGCGCTCTACTGGATCGAACCGGCTGCTGAACTTTCCAATGCGTGGGATACCCGCGTGTCAGCCGGCCTTGCCGACGCCATCACCTGCAACGCAACGGTTCGTGCTTTCGGCGCGGAGGCGCGTGAGGAAGCGCGGCTCGGCCGCGTGCTGGCGAAATGGCGCCGCCGCACCCGGCGCACGTGGATGCGTGGCGTTACGACGTTTTCGTTCCAAAGCACGATGCTCGTGGCGCTGCAGTTGCTGATTGCCGGCACCGCGATCCTGCTCTGGCAGCAAAACCGCGCCGGCGCCGGGGATGTGGCCACCGTGTTAAGCCTCTACTTCGTGCTGCACGGCTATCTTCGCAACGTCGGCCAGCACGTGCGGGAAACCCAGCGCGGCATCGCCGACATGCACGAACTGGTCGGGCTCTCCGCCAGCGACTTCTCGATCCACGATCGGCCGGCCGCACCGTCGTTGCACATTCACCGCGGCAGGATCGAGGTGCGCGACCTGGTTTTTCGTTACGGCGCACACAGCACGAACCTGTTTGATGGGCTTTCGCTCGCCATCGACGGCGGCGAGCGGGCCGGCCTGGTAGGACCCTCCGGCTCCGGCAAATCGACATTCGTGCGCCTGATCCAGCGCCTGCACGATGTGCAGGGCGGGCAGATCCTGATCGATGGGCAGAACATCGCCGGCGTCACCCAGCACTCGTTGCGGTCACAAATCGCCATCGTGCCGCAGGAACCAACCTTGTTCCACCGCACCCTGGCGGAGAATATCGCATATGGCCGGCCTGATGCGACGCTGCATGACATCGAGCACGCCGCCCGCCTGGCCCGCGCGCATGACTTCATTGCCCGGCAGCCGAAAGGCTACGCGACGCAGGTCGGCGAACGCGGGGTAAAGCTCTCGGGCGGCGAGCGCCAGCGGGTGGCGATCGCCCGAGCCTTTCTGGCCGATCGGCCAATCCTCATCCTGGACGAGGCGACCAGCAGTCTCGATTCCGAAAGCGAGGCGGCGATCGCGGAGGCAGCTTCGTGCCTGATGCAGGGGCGCACCTGCCTGGTGATCGCTCACCGCCTTTCCACGGTGCGCGCGATGGACCGCATCCTGGTGTTCCGCGAGGGCGAAATTGTCGAGGAAGGCAGCCACACGGCGCTGGTGGCGCGGCCCGGCGGGCTTTATCGTGACCTGTTCGAGCGCCAGGCGCTGGGCCTGGCCAACGCGGCGTAGGCGCGTGGGAGGCACCGATGGAAGCGCTTCTGATCCCCGGGTGGCTGCACGGGGGTCTGTTGCTGGTCATGATCGTGTTGATCCTCACCGGGCGCCGGTCCGGCGTCCACGAGCAGCGCAAGCGCCTGCGCGCGGAGCAAGCGGGGCTGCGCGCCGCACTGCAGGCAGAACTTTCCGCTCTGCGCGCCGTCTACCGCCTGAACCTCGATCTGATCGCGGCGAGCGCGCCGCAACTCGTTTCGGGGCGCCCGTACTTTTCCATCTATCGCGGCAACATGCAGCGCCTGGTCACGCTCAGCCCGAACGAAGTGGCGGCCGTGGTGACCGCCCACGCCGCCTGCGACACGCTCGACGCGGCGGTGCAGATCGGCATGCGGATGCGTGCGCGCCAGTCCGATACCGCCCTGTGGGATGCTCGAGGTTTCGATCTATGGCGGCTGCAGCGCGCCGCGCACATGAGCGCCGATGAGGCCCAGTCGGCCCTGGAAGCGGCCACTTTGGCGGCCGAAACGGCCGCGCGCCAAACGCACTGGCAGCGCCTGTTGGACTGGCTTCGGGCGCGGCAGCCGGCGCACGCCATGACCGAACCCAGCCTGAAGGCCAGTCAGTAGGCCGCAGCAGGCCTTCGGCAGGGCAACTCACACGAAAATTTATTAAAAGGATTTGGTTCTTTTCAAAAAGAATTTCTT
>JAATGE010000256.1 GCA_015654825.1 Rhodospirillales bacterium | reverse complement strand
TTGTCCCCAGCGGGTCCAGGGCAGAGCCCTGGCCTTCCTTCCTTATGGAATCCCACCCATGACCACCGACCTCCGCACCCTGCTCGCCCGCCGCCAGCCCGGGCAGACGCTCGAAGCGCCGTTCCACACCGACCCGGCGATCTTCCGCGCCGATCTGGACATCATCTTCGGACGCCACTGGATCTATGTCGGCGTCGAACCGGACGTGCCCGACGAAGGCGACTGCATGACCGTCGATATCGGTCCGCACGCCATTATCATCGCGCGCGACGACGACATGGAATTGCACGCCTTTCACAACGTCTGCCGCCACCGCGGCGCCCGCCTGCTGCATACGCCAACGGCCAATATCGGCAATATCGTCTGCCCCTATCACCAATGGACGTATGGCCTTGATGGCGCCCTCAAATTCGCGGCGCACATGCCGGCAGATTTCGACAAGACGTGCCACGGCCTGCGCCGCGTGCACCTCCGCTCACTCGCCGGCCTGCTGTTCGTCTGCCTGGCCGAAACGCCGCCGGCCGACTTCGATACGATGGCGGAGACCCTGACCCCCTATATCGCGCCGCACGACATCCGCAACTGCAAGGTCGCCCACGCCGAGGACATCGTAGAGCACGGCAACTGGAAGCTGACGATGGAGAACAACCGCGAATGCTATCATTGCAGCGCGGCACACCCGGAGCTCACCCGCTCCATTTTCGCCGAGGGCTTTGGTTTTGCCCCGGTCGGCGCCGAAGCCGAAGCGCAGACGCAGCGCTTCCACCGGTTGGTCGATACGCTGCACATCGAGTGCAGCCGCAACGGGTTGGCCTCGCGCGAAATCGAACACCTCGATGACCGCGTCACCGGATTTCGCACCGAGCGCCTGCCGCTGGAAGATGCCGGCGAATCCGAAACTCTGGATACGCGCGTCGCGTGCAAGCGCCTGCTCGGCAATCTGCATGAAAAACGCCTCGGTGCGCTCTCGCTGTGGACGCAGCCGAATTCGTGGCATCATTTCATGAGCGATCATATCGTCACGTTCGCGGTGTTTCCGCTGTCGGCCGAAACCGCCCTGCTTCGCACCAAATGGCTGGTGCACAAGGACGCGGTGGAGGGAACCGATTACGATCTCGCCAACCTGACCGCCGTCTGGCACGCCACCAACCGCCAGGACTCTGACCTTGTCGGCAAGGCGGGTGCCGGCGTGCGTAGCTCCGGCTACCGGCCCGGCCCCTACTCGCCCGACACCGAAGCGCTGGTGGAGAAATTTTCCGCCTGGTATATCGGCCGCATGGCGGCGAGCCTCGACGCGTGACCGCACCGCCGGAGCAACAAGTCTACACCATCACCTACACCGTGAGCGGCCGCACGATCACCTGCCCAAGCGGAACGTTCGTGCTCGAAGCGGCGCTTGCTGCCGGGTTGAAACTGCCGTTCAATTGCCGACAAGGCATTTGCGGAACCTGCAAGAGCAAGTTGCTGTCGGGCGAGTACGACATGCAGCATCAGGGCGGCATTCGGCCGCGCGACATTGCCAACGGCATGTTCCTGCCATGCTGCTCCAAACCGCTCAGCGACCTGGTAATCGAGAAATGACCCGTCATCGGGAAATCACAGGGGAATTCACGCCTTGAAGAGCCATGCACGCGTGGTCGTGATCGGCGGCGGCGCCGTCGGTGTCAGCACGCTGTATCACCTGGCCGCGAAAGGCTGCACGGACGCTGTGTTGCTTGAACGAAAGGAGCTGACGGCCGGCTCCACCTGGCACGCCGCCGGTTTGCTGCCGCTGTTCAATCTCAGCTACTCCGTCGGCCAGCTGCACAAATACTCTGTAAAACTCTACAGGACATTGCAGGTGGAAACCGGCCAGAATGTCGGCTTCAGCCAGGTCAGCAATATCCGCCTGGCCTGCACGCCGGACAGGATGGACGAATATCGCTACTACGCAGGCATCGCCCGCACGATCGGCGTGGAGGTAAAATTCCTGACGCCGGAAGAAGTCCGCTCCATCTGGCCGCTCGCGCAAATGAAGGGCGTGCTCGGCGCCATTCAGCACCCCGACGACGGCTACATTCAGCCCGCCGACCTCACCCAGGCACTGGCCCGCGGCGCGCGCCTGCGCGGCGCGGAAATTTTCCGCAACGTCGCGGTCACCGCCATCACCCAGTTGCCAGGCGGCGAATGGCAGCTCACCACCACCGAAGGCGATATTCGCTGCGAACATCTCGTCTGCGCCACGGGAAGTTTTGCGCGCAAGACCGGCGCCATGCTGGGGCTCGACATTCCGGTCATGCCGGTCGAGCACCAATATCTCGTGACCGAACCGCATCCCGCCATTCGGCAGCGCCGCCGCGAGGGTCTGCCGGAAATGGGCGTGCTGCGAGAATCCGATGCCTCCTACTATATGCGCGAGGAAAATGGCGGCCTGCTGCTGGGACCGTACGAGGTTGGCGCGCCGTGCTGCTACATCGATGGTCCGCACCCCGATAGCGAGTACGAACTGTTCCAGCCCGACCTCGATCGTCTGCTGCCATATATCGAGGCCGCGATTCGGCGCGTGCCGGCGTTTGGCGAAGTCGGCATCAAGCGCGTCTATAACGGCGCCATCGCCTACACGCCGGACGGCAGCCCAATCGTCGGCCCCGCCTGGGACAAACGCAATCTGTGGTTGAACGAAGGCCATAGTTTCGGCATTACGGCCGCCGGCGGCGCCGGCTGGCAATTGGCGGAATGGATCCTGGAAGGCGAGCCGGGCATCGATATGATGGGCGTCGATCCCCGCCGTTTTGGTCCGTACGCGACCGGCCGATACCTGCGCCAGAAAGCCGAGGAAGCGTATCGAAAAGTCTTCACCGTGCATTATCCGGATGAAGAACGTGGCGCCGCCCGCCCATTGCGCCGCAGCCCCTGCTACGATCGCCTGAAACAGGCCGGCGCGGTATTCGGCACGGTTTATGGGTGGGAGCGCGCCGGCTGGTTCGCGCCCCCTGGCTACAAACTTTCCGAAGCCGAACGCGCCGCACCCGACACGCTGCTGCACATCACGCACGACGAACCAGCAGATGGTTCCGCCCCCCGCGAACGCTGGAGTTTCAGGCGCAGCAACTATTTTCCGTTTGTCGGCCGTGAATGCCGCCACGTGGCCGAGGCCGCCGGCCTGCTTGACATGTCCCCATTCGCAAAATACCGCGTATCCGGTCCCGGCGCGGAGGCCTGGCTGAACCACATTCTTTCCAACCGCATGCCGCGCCGGCGCGGCATGATCGCCCTCGCCTACCTGCTGACGCCGGCCGGCGGCGTGCGCGCCGAGGCCACGGTTTATCGCAGCGGCGAGCAGGATTTCTACCTCGTCATGGCGGGATCGCAGCAGCGCCACGATTGGGATTATCTGAACCAGCTGGCGCCGCAAGATGGCAGCGTCAAACTGGAAAACATCACCACGCAGCTCGGCGTCCTGGTGCTCGCGGGCCCCGGCGCGCGCGACATTCTCCAGCCCCTGACGGATACCGACCTATCCAGCGCCTCGTTTCCGTGGCTCACCGGTCAAGCCATCGACGTGGGCTTCGCGCAGGCCACCGCGCTGCGGGTCAATTTCGTCGGCGAACTCGGCTGGGAACTGCACCACCCGATCGAAATGCAAACCACCATCTTCGATCTGCTGATGCAATCCGGAAAGAAATTCGATCTGCGCCCGTTCGGCATCAAGGCCATGGATAGCCTGCGCCTGGAAAAATCCTACCGCGTGATCGGCCGCGAACTCTCCATAGAATATTCCGCCCATGAAAGCGGCCTGAACCGTTTCGTTCGCATGGACAAGCCCGATTTTATCGGCCGATCCGCGCTGCTCGCGCGCCAGGCCGCCGCAGCGGCAAACCGCTTCGTAACGCTGCAAGTGCACGGCGTCACCGATGCGGACGCCCGCGGCTCGGAGCCGATCCTGCTCGACAACGCACTGGTCGGTCGCACGACCTCAGGCGGCTACGGCTGGCGCGTCGAAAAATCCCTTGCCCTGGCCATGGTGCGGCCGGACCTCGGCGACATCGGGACCGAACTGGATGTAATCATCCTCGGTGAACGCCACCGTGCGACAATCATCGCCGAATCGCCGTACGATCCGGGAAACCAACGTCTGCGAAATTAAGTGTAGCAAGGCCAGGGCTCTGCCCTGGACCCGCTGGGGCCAGTAGGCCCCAGACCCCATTTAGCGCTGCGCGGCTTTTCATCGTTCCCCGGCGAAGCCAGCACATGGATTTTCAGGCTTCGCCATTCCCCCCAATGACCGGGGGTCTGGGGCCTCAGGCCCCAG
>JAATGE010000615.1 GCA_015654825.1 Rhodospirillales bacterium | reverse complement strand
CGCGGCATGGCGCTGAACCTCGAGACCGACAATGTCGGCATCGTGATTTTCGGCGATGACCGGGCCATTCGCGAAGGCGATACGGTCAGCCGCACCGGCGATATCGTCGACGTGCCGATCGGGCGCGGCCTGCTCGGGCGCGTTGTCGACGGGCTCGGCAATCCGATCGACGGCAAGGGGCCGCTGACGGACGTGACCCGTTCGCAGGTCGAGGTGAAAGCGCCGGGCATCATTCCGCGCAAGTCGGTGCATGAGCCGGTGCAGACCGGCATCAAGTCGATCGATGCGCTGATCCCGATCGGGCGCGGCCAGCGCGAGCTGATCATCGGCGACCGGCAGACCGGCAAGACGGCCGTGATCATCGATACGATCATCAACCAGAAGACCGTGAACGCCTCCGGCGACGAGAAGAAGAAGCTGTACTGCGTCTATGTCGCGGTCGGGCAGAAGCGTTCGACGGTGGCGCAGCTGGTGCGCACGCTCGAGGAATACGGCGCGATGGAATATTCCATCGTGGTGGCGGCGACGGCTTCGGAGCCCGCGCCGATGCAGTTCCTGGCGCCGTACACCGGCTGCACGATGGGCGAGTATTTCCGCGACAACGGCATGCACGCGGTGATCTTTTACGACGATCTTTCGAAGCAGGCGGTGGCGTATCGCCAGATGTCGCTGCTGCTGCGGCGGCCGCCGGGGCGCGAGGCGTATCCGGGCGACGTGTTCTACCTGCATTCGCGCCTGCTGGAGCGCGCGGCGAAGATGAGCGACGCGCATGGCGCGGGCAGCCTGACCGCATTGCCGGTGATCGAAACGCAGGCGGGCGACGTGGCGGCCTATATTCCGACCAACGTGATTTCGATTACGGACGGACAGATCTTCCTGGAGACGGAACTGTTCTTCCGTGGCATTCGCCCGGCGGTGAATGTCGGGCTGTCGGTGTCTCGCGTGGGCTCGGCGGCACAGATAAAAGCGATGAAGCAGGTTGCCGGCAGGATCAAGCTGGAGCTGGCGCAGTATCGCGAAATGGCGGCGTTCGCGCAGTTCAGTTCGGACCTCGATGCCAGCACGCAGCAATTGCTGGCGCGCGGTGCCAGGCTGACCGAGTTGCTGAAGCAGCCGCAGTTCACGCCGTTCCCGGTGGAGGACGAGGTGGTGGCGATTTTCGCCGGCACGCGCGGTTACCTGGACAAGATCGATCTGGGGCGGATCGGTTTGTTCGAAAAGCGGTTGCTGTCGGAGCTGAAGAGCAGCGGCAGCGGCATATTGGAAGCGATCCGCACCGACCTCGAGATCAAGAAGGAAACGGAGCAGAAGCTGGAGGCGTTCCTGGCCGACTTCGCCAAACGCTTCGTAGGATGATCCGAGTCATTGGGGTCTGGGGCCTAAGGCCCCAGCGGGGTCCAGGGGCAGAGCCCCTGGCCTTCTTGTAGGTTGGTGTAGATGCCCTCGCTAAAAGACCTGCGCGGCCGGATCAACAGCGTGAAATCCACGCGCAAGATCACCGCCGCCATGAAGATGGTCGCGGCCTCGAAGCTGCGTCGCGCGCAGAGCGCGGCCGAGGCCGCCAGGCCGTATGCGCAGCAGATGGAAGCGATGCTGCTGCGGGTGGCGGCCAACGTTTCCGGGCAGCCCGGGGCGCCAAGGCTGCTGGCCGGAAATGGGCGCGACCAGGTGCATCTGGTGATTGCCATTACGGCCGATCGCGGATTGGCGGGTGCGTTCAATTCGTCGGTGGGGCGGCAGGCGCGGACGCTGGTCAGGCGGCTGCTGGCGGAAGGCAAGACGGTAAAAATTCTGCCCGTGGGGCGGAAAGGGCGCGATTTCCTGCGGCGCGAATTCAAGGACGTGCAGGGCGATCTGCTGCTCGGCGGGCGCAAGGGCATTGAGTTTGCCCAGGCGCAGCTTGTGGCGGACCAGGTGATTGCCATGTTCGACGAAGGCAAGTTCGACGTGGCGACGGTGGTTTATAACCGATTCAAATCGGTCATCAGCCAGGTACCGACGGAAATGCAGCTGATACCGCTGCCGTTGCCGGACCAGACCGCGCAGGAAGGCGGGCCGCCGCGCGCGATGTATGAGTACGAGCCGGACGAGGAGACGATCCTTTCGCGGCTGCTGCCGCGCAACCTGGCGGTGCAGCTGTATCGCGCCATGCTGGAAAGCAATGCGGGCTTCTACGGATCGCAGATGACGGCGATGGACAATGCGACCCGCAACGCAGGCGAAATGATCAACAAGCTGACGCTGAAATACAACCGGACGCGGCAGGCCAATATCACCAAGGAACTGATCGAAATCATCTCCGGTGCCGAAGCCGTCTGATTTTGATTTCGATCACTTACGGATAGAAGGAGCCCGCTACCATGGCGAACAACAATGTAGGCCGCGTCAGCCAGGTTTTGGGCGCCGT
>JAATGE010000181.1 GCA_015654825.1 Rhodospirillales bacterium | reverse complement strand
GGCCCCAGCGGGGTCCAGGGGCAGAGCCCCTGGCCTTCCTACCCGTCGCCGCGGCGCCGTGGACGTGCGATTGTCGCCGGCATGACCGGGAGCATTCGTACGCTGCATGGCAGCGCGGCCGCGCGGGACGGGGCGGGCGTGCTGCTGCTAGGGCCGCCGGGGTGTGGAAAATCGGATTTGTTGTTCCGCCTGATCCATCACGGGTTTGCGCTCGTAGCTGACGACCAGGTGCGGCTTGACGGGTTGCGGGCCAGTGCCCCCCCTGCCCTCGCGGGGCTGCTCGAAGTGCGGGGTTTGGGTATCGTGCGGTTGCCTTATACGGAGGCGACCCTGGTGCTGGCGGTAGACCTCACGCCGGGCGCCCGGCTGCCGGAGCCACGCCGTTTGCCTGATCTTGACCTTTGCGTGATTAACCTCGACCCGGGCGCTGCCTCCGCGCCGCTGCGGGTGGCACTCGCGCTGGACTGTCTGCAGGGCAAGGTCGCGATGACAGCGGGCGCCTTCGCGTGAGCGAAAACCCTGCCGCCGAGGCCACGAAACGGCGCCGCGTCGTGCTGGTGACGGGCCTTTCCGGGGCCGGGCGCGCGTCGATCCTGCATGTGCTGGAGGACCTCGGGTACGAAGCCGTGGATAACGCGCCGCTTCCGATGATCGAAGAACTCGTCACGCGCGGCGAGCGGCCCGCCGCGGTCGGCGTCGATACGCGCAGCCGCGGCTTCAATCCGGCGACGCTGCTGCAGACCCTGGAACGCTTAAAACTGAACCCTGCCCTGCGTCCGGAGTTGGTGTTCGCCTGGGCCGAGGATTCCGTGCTGATACGGCGCTACACCGAAACCCGCCGCCGCCACCCGCTGGCGCCGCGCGGGCGCGTCATCGACGGCATTATCGCAGAGACGATGCTGGTGGCGCCGCTGCGCGAAACGGCGGATTTGCTGGTGGATACGTCCGATCTGGCACCGTTCGCGCTGCGCGCCAGGATCGAGGCGCGCTATGGCGGCACCGAGGCGGATCTGGAAGGGCTGACCGTTTCGCTGATTTCGTTTGCCTATCCCAAGGGACTGCCACGGGACGCAGATCTGGTCTTCGATGCGCGCTTCCTAAGAAACCCGCACTACGATCCCATCTTACGGCCTGGAACCGGCCTCGATCCCGCCGTCGCCGCCTTCGTGGAGGCAGACGAAGCATTCGAGCCCTTCCTGGACAAGGTGACCGATCTGTTAACTCTGCTCTTGCCGCGGTTCGTGGAGGAGGGCAAGAAATACCTCGGGGTTGCTGTCGGCTGCACAGGCGGTCGGCATCGCAGCGTACATGTGGTGGAGAGCCTGGTTGCGCGGCTGGCCCAGAGAGGGCCGGCGGGCGGGCCGCCGTGGCGAGTGACAGTGACGCATAGATAATTCACAAGATTGACCCGCGAAGCCCCCGACAGAACAGGGGCAGGGGTCGAGGCAGGGGATGCCACGCATTTCACCGGCCGTTCAGCGCCGGAACAGGCGCGGAGGCCTGAGGGGAATTCATGATTGGCTTAGTTCTGGTGACCCACGGCCGCCTGGCCGAGGAGCTTCGGAGCGCCATGGAGCACGTAGTGGGCACCCAACGCGGCGTGGCCACCATTTGCATCGGCGCGGACGACGACGTGGAGCAGCGCCGCCGGGAAATCCGTCAGCGCATCGAGGACGTGGACGCCGGCGACGGTGTCGTCATCATTACCGATATGTTCGGCGGCACGCCGAGCAACCTGGCCATCTCGATGATGGATCGGCCCGGCGTGGAGGTGATCGCCGGCGCCAACCTGCCCATGCTGGTCAAGCTGGCCAAGGTGCGCGGGCGGCAAACGCTGACCGAGTCGGTCGAATGTGCCGTCGGCGCCGGGCGCAAATACATCGCGTCGGCCTCGTCCGTGCTGTGCAACGGCTCGACGCCCAACCTGTGCATGCTCGATCCGCGCCAGAGCAACGGCCATCATCCCGAGCCGGTGCTGGAGGCGGCGCCGGAGCTGGCGCCGGCCAAGCTACCGGTGCAAGCACAGGCCTGACCAGGGTGGCCCGCAGCGCGGCCCGCCGGCATGACAAGAGCCTGGCACCCGCCCGCCTGACCCGGCGCTGATGGCCCGCCTACTGATGGCCCCCTCTTGATGGCCCCCTTTTGATGGCCCCCTTTTGATGGTGGGCGACTCGCACGAGGCGGTGGTGTCGCGCACCGTCAAAATCGTGAACCGCCGCGGGCTACATGCGCGGGCCGCGGCCAGGCTGGTCAACGCAGCCGAACAATTCTCCGCCAGCGTCGATGTGGTTCGGGATGGCCAGACGGTATCGGCACGGTCCATCATGGGCCTCATGATGCTCGGGGCCGGAATGGGATCGGTCGTGGAACTGCGCGCCGAAGGGTTCGACGCGCACGAGGCGCTCGACGCCATCAGCCAGCTGATCGAAGCTGGCTTCCATGAGCAGGACTGATCCGCACGCACCGCGCGCCAAGGCCGCCGGGCACGGCGACCGCAAGCTTGCCGCCAGCGCCGAGGCCAAGGCTGCCGGCGGTGTGGAAAAACTGCTCTCCGGTATCGGCGTTTCACAAGGCATCGCGATCGGGCCGCTGGTGGCGGCGAGCGAACCGGCGCTGGAACATACCCGCGCGAAGATCGCCGCCGGCGGCGTCGAGGCGGAGCTCGGACGGCTCGACGACGCGGTCGCGAAGTCGCGCAAGTAGCTGGAAAAGCTGCGGGCGCGATTGTCCGTGCTGCCGGAGGATAGCCAGCACGAAATCGCGCCGCTGATCGATGCCTATTCGCAGATGCTGAGCGGCAGCCGGCTGTTGCGCCAGGCGCGCAAACGCATCGCCGAGCAGCTGGTGTCGGCGGAAACCGCCGTGCACGACGAAACCGAGGCGCTGGCGGCGGCAATGCTGGCGCTGCCCGGCGACGACCCGGCCTCGCGGCAGCGGCGCGGCGACGAAATTCGCGAAACCGGGCGGCGCCTGCTGCGCAACCTGACATCGGCCCCGTTCCGCAGTTTTACCAATGTGCCGCAGGGCGCGATCCTGGTCGCCGAAGTGCTGCGGCCGGCCGATGCGGCGCTGATCGATCCGGCGCGCGTCGCCGGCATCGCCACCGAGGAGGGCGGCGCCGACGGCCATACCGCCATCATGCTGCGGGCGCTCGGCGTGCCGTCGGTACTCGGTGTCGAAGGGCTGCTGGCGGTGTCGCGCTCGGGCGGTGTCGCGATTCTCGATGGCACCACCGGGCGGCTGACGCTGAACCCGAAAGCGGCGACACTGGCGGAGGCCAAGCGCGCGGTCGGGGCGTTCGCCAAGGAACGCCAACGCCTGGCGCGGTTGCGGCGGCTCCCGGCGGAGACAACCGACCTCGAGGCGGTGGAGTTGCAAGGCAATCTGGAGCTGCTGGCGGAATTGCCGCTGATCGCGCAATCGGGCGCGGCGGGGATTGGGCTGTTCCGCACCGAAATTGCCATGATGGCGCGCGGCGCGGTGCCGGATGTGGCGGAGCAGGCCGGGATTTACAGCCGGGTGCTGGATGCGGCGGCGGGGCGGCCGGTGATGTTCCGCACGCTGGATCTGGGCAGCGACAAATTGTTGCCGGACCATGCGGCGCCGCGCGAGGAAAACCCGGCGATGGGGTGGCGCAGCCTGCGGGTGGGGCTGGACCGCCCGGCGGTGTTGCGGCGGCAATTGCGGGCGCTGCTGCTGGCGGCGGGCGGGCGGAAGCTTTCGGTGATGTTCCCGATGGTGGCGAATGTGGCGGAATTTCGCCAGGCGCGCGCGCTGCTGCTGGCGGAGGC
>JAATGE010000257.1 GCA_015654825.1 Rhodospirillales bacterium | reverse complement strand
TGGGGCCTGAGGCGCCAGACCCCAATTTTTTTTGTGCCGGGACTTTCAACGATACCGAGGCGATCCAAGAGCCGTTGGCGCTGCTCCGACCGCGGGTCGCTAATGGGGGTCTGGGGCCTCAGGCCCCAGCGGGTCCAGGGCAGAGCCCTGGCCTTTTTACTCATTTCCCGAATCATATGCACTCCACTCCGCCGCACCGGGCTCATGCACCAGCACCACCTGGTTGCTCGGCATCGGGCCAAGGAATTTCTCGCCGACCGGAAAGATCGCAATGAGTTCGTCGCCGAGCTTCACGGCTACGCGCAGGCGCGTCGGCGTGGGGGCGGCGGCCCAGGCGTGCAGCTCATCGATATAAGGCGGTTGCCGCCACGCATCGGGGTAGGCAGCGTCGACGTGAGCGACCAGGGTCGCGGATGCCCGGTCTTCGGCTAGCACCATGTGCGAAACCGGTGGGTACCAGTGTTCGGCGACGGCGATCTGTTCCAGCCACGTGCAGATAAAAATGCGGCAGATCGGCGGGCGATCGTTGTAGATGCGGCAGCCGTGGCCGACGTCGCAGTGGGTGCAGGTGACGTTGGCGGGCTTTGCCAATTCGCGGACCGGCAGGACGTGGCAGCAGGCGGTGCAGCCGCCGCAGGCGCGTCCGGGTGCCGGCACGCGGTCAGCCACGCCGTGGGCCGGCGGATTCCGGAAGATCGAGGCGCAGCGCGCCCGGACCGGCGACGCGTGGCCTGCCGATCGCGTTGGTGGCCCGCGGGTCTGCGGGATCGACGACCTTGGCGTCGTAGACGGTCCAGAAATTCGTCTGGATCTTGTACACCAGCAGCGTCTGGCCCGGCAGCAGAGGGCCAATGAATTTCTCGCCGATCGGGAAGATGATAGTGACGTCGTCGCCGACCTTGACCACCACGCGCTGACATTCCGGCGTGGGCGACGCGGCCCAGGCGCGCAAATCATCGATGAACGGCGATTGGCGCCACGTATTCGGGTAGGCGGCATCGACCTGCGCGACCAGGGTTGCGGTGTCGCTGTCGTGGGTCAGAACGATGTGACTGTCGACCGGTCGCCAAGCCGGCCCTATCGTTTCGTCGAGCACCCAGCGGCACATGAAGCGGTGGCACACATGGTAGCGCGCTTCATAAATGCCGCAGCCGACGCCGACGATGCAATTGACGCATGTAACGTTGGCGGGTTTTTCGACGTCCGGCTCGGCGATGGGCAGGATGTGGCAGCATTCGGTGCAGCCGGTGCAACTGCGCGTGGATACTGCCGCGGTTTCGCTCACGGCAATCTCCTTTCACAAAGCCTGGTCACTGCTGGATCGCCGGCAGTTGCAGGAAGCTGGTATCCTTGCCGGCATCGAAGATCCGGATCGTTGCTTTCTTGTAGTCCGATTGCTTGGCGAAGAAGATGTTGTCCACATAGGTTTGCGGGTTGCGGTCATAGAGCGGGAACCAGCTGGACTGGATTTGCACCATGACGCGGTGGCCTGGCTGGAACACATGGTTCGCGTCCGGCAGTTTGAAACGATAGGTCTGCTTGACGTCGGCGGGGATCGGCGACGGTTTTTCCAGGCTGTCGCGGTAGCGGCCGCGGAAAATGTCGGCGGAAACCATCAATTGATAGCCGCCGAGTTTTGGATCGCGGCCGACTTCGTCGGGATAGACATCGATCAGCTTCACCACGAAATCGCCGTCGGTGCCGCTGGTGCTGGCGACCAGGTTGACCGCGGGTTCGCCGGAAATCTGCAGCGGTGCGGTCAGCTTGTCGGATTCGAACGTCAGTACGTCGGTGCGGCTTGCGGCCTCCCGCTGGTCTGAGACGAGCCAGGTCTGCCAGTCGCGCTCGCCCTGGTCGCCCTCGAGGTGCACGGGGCGGGGCAGGAACGGAACGGGTTTTGCCGGATCGGCAACATATTCGTCATAGCCGGGTTTCTCGTCGGCGGGCGGCGCGGTGAAGCCGAGGCCGCCGCCTGGGCGCAAATAGAGATGGTCGAACGCGGAAACGCAGCCCGGGGGCAGGCACGAGGGTGGCCAGATGCCCATCGGCACCCAGCGATTGACGCCGGTCTGGAACGCGACCACCGGAAACGGATGGCCCGGGGGTGGGGTGTCGAGCAGGAAATGATCGAGGAAGCCCTTGAGGAATACGCGGCGGAAGAACAGCGCGGTGTCGTTGCCGAGCTGGAAGGGGCCGATGCTGCTGCCGTCCAGCCGCGCCTGGTGATGGAACCAGGGGCCGAGTAGCAGAAAGACCTTGTCGTTGCCCGCGTCCTTCGGCTTCAGCGCCTTGTAGACGTGAATGGCGCCGTAGATATCCTCCTGGTCCCACAGGCTGTGCACCAGCAACACCGGAACCTGCAGCGGCTCCTTCGCCAATATCTTGTCCAGCGCCTGGTTCTGCCAGAACTGGTCGTAGGCCGGGTGCTGCATCAGCTTCTGCGCGAAGCCGATCGTATCGAGGCCGTGCAGCTTCGCGGTGTCGCCGGCGCTGCCGGCGTTGAGCCAGGAGGCGTAATCGTCGTAATTGTCCGACCACCAGGTGACGCTGCTTTCGCGCGTCGCTTCCTGGTCGTGCGCGTAATTCAGGCTGCTCTGGCGAAACGCGCCGTTATGAAACCAGTCGTCGCCCATCCAGCCATCGACCATCGGATTGATCGGCACCGCGGCGCGGAGCGCCGGGTGCGGGTGCACCAGCGCCATCAGGCTGGTGAAGCCGTCGTAGGAAATGCCGAGGATGCCGACACGGCCGTTCGATTCAGGGACGTTCTTCACCAGCCAGTCGATGGTGTCGTAAGTGTCGGTGGAATGATCCACTTTAGTGGGATTGAGCGGGCCGATCAGCGGGCGGGTCATGACATAGTCGCCCTCGGAACGGTGTTTGCCACGTACATCCTGCAGCACGCGAATATACTCGCCGCTTTCGACGAGTTCGTCGGCGACGTCGCTTTCGCCGATGACGGCCGCCAGGTGGGCGCTCTGGTGCGTATCGATCCGATCGTCGGCGCCATAGGGTGTGCGCGTCAGCAGCATCGGCGCGCGTTGGGCGCCCTTCGGAATGAGGATGACCGTGTAGAGTTTGGCGCCGTCGCGCATGGGGATCATGGCGGTGCGGCGCGTGTAGTCGAAGGTGCCGACGGCGGGCGTGAAGGATGCGGGCGTTTCGCTGGGCAGCGACGGGATTTGCGCCTGCGCCACCGATGCCAGGGTGAAAAGCGACAGGGCGGCGACGGCCAGGGGCAGGCGGTGCATCATTCCTCCAAATGCGGCGCGGCGCGGGACCGGCCGGCGTAACTCATCGAACTTCAAAAATCGCTTCCAGCTCCACGGCGGCGTCGAGCGGCAGGCTGGCGACGCCGACCGCGGCGCGGGCGTGCCGGCCGGCGTCGCCGAAGATCGCCACCGCCAGGTCGGAGGCGCCGTTCACCACCGCGGGGTGCTGGCTGAAGGTCGGGGCGCAGGCGACGAAGCCGCCGAGCCGGACGACGCGCACGACGCGATCGAGGTCGCCGTCGCAGGCGGTGTTCAGGTGCGCCAGCACGTTCAGGAAGCATTGGCGGGCGGCGGCCTGGCCGTCCTCCAGCGAGACGGTTTCGCCGAGCTTGCCGGCCACCGCGAGCTTGCCGCCGGCCATCGGCAACTGGCCGGACACGATGACGAGATTGTCGGTGCGGACGAACGGCACGTAGGTGGCCACCGGCGGCTGTACCACCGGCAGCGCGATGCCGAGTTCGTCAAGTCTTGCCTGGATATGTGCCGCCATCACGCCGATCCTGCCCGTGCGCGCGGTGCTTGCACGGGGTGGGTGGGGAAATCAAGGCGACTGGGCTGGTGTTGGATAGGGAAGTAAGGCCCGGGGCTCTGCCCCTGGACCCCGCCGGGGCCAGTAGGCCCCGGACCCCGTTAGCGCTGCGCGGCTTTTCCTTGGCTCCTGGCGAAGCTGGGCTACGTCTTCAGGCGGTTTTCCAGGGCGGCCTGCAGCACGTCGGGAATGGATGCGTAGCCGCCGAAATAATTTCCCGGGGATGCCAGGAACTTCACTTCTTCATCGGCTTTTTCGCGCTGTTCGCCGATGTAGGTTAGAAACTCGCCGAGCGTGCCGGCATTGATCCGGCCGATTTCGCTGAGTGCGTACCGGTAGGGTGGATTGGAGGGTATGGAGTTGTTCTTGTTTGCCGACAGCTGCACTTCCATGAAGCCGGTATAGTTCTTTTTCAGGGCGGTCATGTCCTTCACGAGTTCGGCTGTTCGCGCCAGGTAAATGCCGAGCAGTTTCTGGGCTTCCGGAACATCCTTGGCCAGGGCTTCGCGTTTCGCGATGACTTCGGCCGTCTGCTTGGTGGCGGGGGATTTCTTCAGGGCTTCCACGACGGTAACCTGGGCGTCGCGGACCTTGCGGATCGCTTCGGTCAGCGATTGGCGGGCGGTGCCGATGGCGCTGGAGGCCTTCTCCAGCGCGGCGCTGGCGGCGCGCACGTTGTCCATCTGCACGCGATCCTCGATGTGGGCGAGCCTTTTCTTCGAGGCCTCCAAATTCTTTTCCAATTGCGCGAGATGTTCGGTGGAGACCAGCGTGCCTTCCAGGAACTGCTTGCCGAGCGAGGCAGCGGTGTCGCTGATTACCTCGCGCCAGCCATCCGGCTTCAGGAGCTTCAGCGCCGTGTCGAAATACTCGCCGATCTGGTTGCGCTCCTCATCGACCTTCTTTTTCTCTTCCTCGGCCTTTTCCTTATCCTCCTGCACCTGGCGCGTCGCGTCGAGTTGGGCGCCCTGTTGCAGCGCCTTGTCCATTTCGGCATAGTCATGGTCGTATTGCAGCAGCGCCTCATGGACCTTGCGGAACTCGATTTCCATGGTGTGCGTCTTGTCGAGGTAGGTCTCGATCGCGTTGCGCAGATATTCCCCGGCCTGACCGCTCGCGTGGGCGCCGACGGTGGCGGATTCGGCCTTCGCGTTCTTGAATCCCGCTTGTCCGCCGCTGGCGTTCTTGCGGATGACGTCCATTTTCTTGCGCCAGTCGAACATGCGGTCCGCCATGGCGACCAGCGTATCCTGTACGATCTTGCCTTTCTTGTTCAGGGTTTCCGCAAGGGGCGCGAATTTCGAGCCGGCCCAGGCGGAGCCATCCTCGTTCAGGAACGCGTACAGGCAGCCCTCCGCGGCGCCGGTCGTAATAGTGCCGAGTGCCTCGTGATTGTAGGCTTCCCCGGATTGTTCGATGACGGTCGGTTCGCCCTCGTCGACGGTCACGGCAGCTTGATTGGGCGGCGGCGAATTGGCGTTCGCGTGGGAAGACCTGGCGGCGACGGGCGCCGCATCGTCGTCGGCCGGCGCGCCAGCGGCTCCGTTGCTGTTCGGCGCCGGAGCGGCTTTCGTACCGGCGTTATTGGCACGGCGCATGACGGGATGCCCCAGAAGTTCCTCAAGCCATTGATCCTGAAGCGCCTTTGACATGGTAGTCTCCATCCCTAATTGATCAGCCTGGGTTCAAAAGAAGTGTAGAGTTTGGCTTTTATAACGAACTAAAAACAGATCGTCGCGGGAAATTCCAGTTCGGATCGGCAGCGGCCGGCGGTCATCGCAGTTCTCCCGCCCCGATATACACAACGATCGGCAGGATTTGCCAATCCTGCTCGTCGGTCAACGGTTTTCTGCCCCCGGATTGGTAGGCGTTAAGGAACGACAGGCGAGAAAGGCCAGGGCTCTGCCCTGGACCCGCTGTGTCCCTCCGGCGAAGCCAGTATTGACATGGGTTTTCTAGCTTCGCCGCCTCCCCCCCAATATAGGGGGTCGGGGGCCTCAGGCCCCAGCGAGTCCAGGGCAGAGCCCTGGCCAATTCTTCATTCCCTCCCC
>JAATGE010000540.1 GCA_015654825.1 Rhodospirillales bacterium | reverse complement strand
TTCCGTCCGAGATGGCGATATCTTGCCGACGGGTGACCGCTCGCGGGATGAAACCAGCGAGGGTCCGAAGCCTGTGGGGGCCAGGTTCAGTTTCAGAACGCTTGGCAAGGTGACGAGCCGGCTGCAGGCAGTGAGCCAGGCTCGGCAGCCTTTGGTTGCCAAGGATCGCGCGTATCTGGAAGCGTTGCGGGCCACCATCGACTCGTTGCTGGCGAACCAAGCGTAGAAAATCGCCCAGCGGCGCAGCCCTTCGGGGTTCTAAGGGCTCTGCCCTTAGCTGGTCCAGGGCAGAGCCCTGGCCTTTCTTCTTTTCTACATCACCGCCGCCCCACGCCCACGTCCGTCGCGAATCCGCGCCTCGATCCGGTCCCAAATCCGCCCGGCCAAATTTACCCCATCAAACCGCGCAATTTCCTGCAGTCCCGTTGGCGAAGTCACATTTATTTCGGTTAGGTAATCGCCGATCACGTCGATGCCGACGAAAATCAGCCCCTGCTCGCGCAGCATCGGCCCAATCCGGGCGCAGATCTCCTCGTCGCGCGCCGTCAGCGCCACCCGCTCCGCGCGACCCCCAACATGCATGTTGCTGCGCGCCTCGCCGTCGGCGGGGATGCGGTTGATGGCACCCGCCGGCTCGCCGTCGATCAGAATGATGCGTTTGTCGCCCCGGCGCACCGCCGGTTCGTAACGCTGGATCATCAGCGGCTCACGCGCTCGGGCAAAATGCATTTCGAGGAGTGCGCCAAGGTTTTCGTCGTCCGGGCGGATGCGGAACACGCCGGCGCCGCCATTGCCGAACAGCGGTTTGACGATAATGTCGCCGAACTCGGCGCGAAACGCGCGGATCGCCGCTACGTCCCAGGTCACCAGCGTCGGCGGCATCAACTCCGGAAAGTGCGTTACCAGCAGCTTCTCGGGCGCGTTGCGCACGGACGCCGGATCGTTCACCACGAGCGTGTGTGGGTGGATGTGCTCCAGGATGTGGGTGGCGCTGATATAGGCCATGTCGAATGGCGGGTCCTGCCGCATCAACACCACATCCATGCGCGCCAGATCGATGGTCTCCGGCTCGCCGGCATGGAAGTGGGCGCCTTCTTCACGTCGCACCGTCACCGGCCGGGCGACGCAGGTAACCCGATCGGCCGTCCCCGCCGCCGGTTTAAAGCGGCCTTCGCGCAACGAGAGGTGCCGCACTTCGTAGTGCCACAGCGCGTGGCCGCGGGCCTGCCCCTCCAGCATGAGGGCAAAAGTGCTGTCGCCGGCAATGTTGATGCTTTCCAGCGGATCCATCTGAACCGCCACTCTCAATGTGCCCGTCATGCGCGCTCCCGCAGATGCGTCCATCTACCGCGACGCTGGCGCGAGGACCATGGCGCCCGAATGCAAGTTGGCGGCAAGATCCGGGAGCCTCTTGCAAGCGACGCCGGAACCCTGTTCCTGGCGCCATGCCACGCTGTCTTCCCCCTTATCCGGCGCCGCTCCGAAAATGAGCACGCGCGGCGCCGCCCTCGTGCGGTTCTATCGCCTGCTGGATGAGTTGCAGGAACTGAATGGCGGCCTACAACGCCTGGCCAACGCCGGTCCCGAAGGGCCGTGGCCGCGCCGCGGCGTGGTCTGGTTCTTCGAAAAGGGCGAGACGAGACGCGAGTCGGGCGACGGGCCGCGCGTGGTGCGCGTCGGCACACACGCGTTGAAGGCAGCGTTGAAAAGCACGCTGTGGGACCGTCTGGCGGCGGATGCCAGCGGTGCGCATCGCGGATCGCAGTTCCGTACTTTTGTAGGGTTGGCGTTGCGGGATGTCATGGGCAGGACGGAACCGCAGAGCTGGGGTCGCGGCGCCGATACGGCGGCTGCGGGGGCCAAGCGCGGCATGGACGCGGACGCAGTGACGCGAGCCGAGGCTGGGCTGGAAGCCGCGGTCAGCCTCTATGTCGGACAGATGCCGTTCCTGTTCCTCGCTGTGGACGACTCCCCCGGCCCGAACAGCCAGCGTGCCGTAATCGAGAAGAACAGCATCGCGCTGCTCAGCAACTACGCGAGGCCGGCGCTCGATGCGCCGTCCAAGGGGTGGCTTGGCCGGCGGTGCAGCCGTGACAAGGTGCCACAATCGGGCTTGTGGAACACCCAGCATGTGGACGCCGCGTACGACCCGAGCTTTATGGATTCCATGAAGAGTTGCATGGAGGAAATGCGGCAAACGCTGGCGTAAACCGGTCCGCGGTGACCGGCTCAGTTCAGCCGCAATGCGTCCTTGATCCGACGCGTACGTCCGGCGGTGTCGACGGCGATGACGTCGAACCGAACCCCTTCGCGCCCCCAATCGGGGTGTTCCCCCAACAGGATTTCGGCAGCGCCCAGCAGCCTTGCCTGCTGGCGCGGCCGCAGGGCGGCAGCGGCGCATGCCAGGCTGCGGCGCGCTTTCACTTCGACGAACACGGTCAAGCCGTGCCGTTCCGCGATTGCATCTATCTCACCGGCCGCGGTGCGCACGCGCCGACCGAGAATCGTAAAACCGTCCCGCTGCAACGCACCGCACGCCAGTCGCTCAGCTTCCAAACCAACTGCGGCGTGTGTCATTGTCTTGTCCCGTATTGCCGGCGAACGCGCCGCCGGCCCCACCATCCTCCAACATAGAAGCTAACCATTCATGAAAATCCGACGGGTCGCGCTTGCCTTTCTCCTGGCGCCGATGGCGTGCCTGGCAGCGCCACACATGATGGTCGTCGCCGCCAATCCGATCGCAGCCGAGGCAGGGCTCGGCGTGCTGCGCCAGGGCGGCACAGCGGTGGATGCGGCCGTCGCGGTTCAGGCCGTGCTCGGCCTCGTCGAGCCGCAGGCATCCGGCGTCGGCGGCGGCGCATTCATGCTGACCTATGATGCGGCCAGCCGAAAAATCGTCGCCTATGATGGGCGTGAGACTGCACCCGCCTCCGCCGGCCCGGGCCTGTTCCTCCGCCCGGACGGAACCCCGAAATCTTTCTACGAAGCCGCGATGGGTGGAAGGTCCGTCGGCGTTCCCGGCGCCATCGCCATGCTGGAACTGGCGCAACACAGCGGCGGCCACGCACACTGGGCCGATTTGTTCCAGCCGGCCATCCGCCTCGCCGAGAACGGTTTTCCGCTCACCGAGCGGGTCGCGAAAATGATCGCGTTCGAAGCACCGCGCCTCGGCCGACAGCCGGCGCTGCAAGCCTACCTGATGCCGAACGGCCTTCCCGCATCCGGTACGACCTTGAAGAACCCGGCCTACGCCGCCACGCTGCGCGAAATTGCCGCACACGGCGCCTCCGGCCTGCTCAGCGGCAAGGTCGCCGCCGATATCATCGATGTCGTTCGCCGCGACGAGAATCCCGGCCTGCTCACTGCCGGCGACCTCGCCGCCTACCGCCCCCTGGTTCGCACGCCGGTCTGCGCCCCGTACCTCGGATACACGATTTGCAGCGCGCCACCTCCCAGCGCCGGTGGCATCGTCGTGTTGCAGACGCTCGGCATGCTGGCACAGTTTCCGCTGCCCACCCTGGCACCCACGGGTCCCGACGCCGCCATGCTGATCCTGGAAGCCGAGCGCCTGGCTATTGCCGATCGCGACGCGTTCGGCGCCGACGCCGATTTCGTTCCAGTCCCGGTCAAGGGCCTGCTGGACCAGTCCTACATCGCCGCGCGCGCCAAACTGATCGATCCGGCCCGCGCCATGGCCACGGTAACAGCCGGCAAACCGGAAGGCAGCGCCCAGGCTCCCGGCAGGCAATTGCCCGAACACGGCACCAGCGATGTCGCCATCGTGGACGCCGCCGGGAACGCCGTCTCGCTGACCACGACGATCGAATACGAATTCGGCGCCCACCTGTTGGTAGACGGCTTCCTGCTCAACAACGAACTCACCGATTTCTCGCTGGCTCCCACCGAAGGCGGCAAGCCCGTCGCCAACCGCGTACAAGGCGGCAAGCGCCCGCGCAGCTCCATGGCGCCGAGCCTGGTGCTGGATCGGCAAGGAAAGCTCGTCGCCGTCGTCGGCTCCGCCGGCGGCGGACGCATCCCGGGCTACATCATACAAGCAACGATCGGCGCGCTGGACTGGCACATGACCCCGTCCCAGGCCCTCGCCCAGGGCCATGTGGGCGGCAGCGCCACACGTACCGAACTGGAAGCCGGCACCGACGCCGCCACCCTGCTTCCAGTCCTGCAAGCGCGCGGGTCGCCCGTCACGGTAGCCCCAATGGGCTCTGGCTCATCGATGATCATGGTAACCCCCAACGGCCTGCTCGGCGCCGCTGACCCCCGGCGCGATGGTGCCGCTGTCGGCGAGTAAGAAGGCCAGGAGCTCTGCCCCTGGACCTCGCTGGGGACTAGTCCCCAGACCCCATTAATTTTGTCGGGGGGTCCAGGGGGCGGAGCCCCCTGGCCTTCCTTTCCCACGCCCCCTACACCCCGCCGCATGCAAGCGGCGACCGGCTTTATCCTTGTCACCATTACGCTCGACATTCTGTCGATGTCGCTGGCGATCCCGGTGTTGCCGCCGCTGATCCAGCACATGGCCGGCGGCAGTGCGGCGGCCGCGGCGCATGTGGTCGGCATTTTCGCCACCGGATGGGCGCTGATGCAGCTCATCTTCTCGCCGATACAGGGCGCGCTGTCCGACCGCTTCGGCCGCCGGCCAGTCATCCTGCTGTCCAATCTCGGCCTCGGGCTCAACGGCATCCTGATGGCAATGGCGCCCGACCTGACCTGGCTGTTCGTCGGCCGGATCATTTCCGGAATCACGGCGGCAAGCTTTTCCTCGGCAAGCGCCTACATCGCCGACATCACGCCACCGGAAAAACGTGCCGCGCGATTCGGACTGGTCTCGGTGGCGATTGGTTTCGGCCTCATCACCGGGCCGGTTGCCGGCGCGCTGCTCGGCGCCGTCAATCCGCGACTTCCGTTCTGGGTGGCCGCCGGTCTCAGCCTGACGAATTTCCTGTTCGGCCTGCTCGTGCTGCCGGAATCGCTGCCACCGGAGCGGCGCGCCCGGTGGTCCTGGCGTCGCGCCAACCCGGTGGGCGCGCTTTATCTGCTGCGGTCGCGCCCAGGCCTTTCCAGCCTGGCCGTAGTTCAGTTGCTCGGTATGGTGGCACAGAACGCGCTGCCCACCATCACCGTCCTCTACGCGATAAACCGTTACAACTTCACTATGAAGCAGCTCAGCTGGCTGCTCGGCTCGATGGGCGTTTCCAGCGCCATCATCGGCGGCTTGCTGACCGGGCCGGTGGTGCGGCTGCTGGGCGAGCGTCGCGCGGTGTTGACCGGCCTCGTATTCGGCATGACCGGTTTCGCGCTCATGGGCACCGCCACCACTGGGCTCCTCCTTTTACTCGCCATTCCGGTGCTGTCTTTGCGCGGTTTCGCCGATCCTGCGCTGACCGCGCTGATGACCCGCAAGGTGCTTCCGAGCGAGCAGGGCCAATTGCAGGGTGCCTCAAGCAGCCTGATCGGCATTGCCGGCCTGTTTGGGCCGACGATCTACACCGAGAGCTACGCGTATTTCGCCACCGCGCATCACGGCTGGAACATTCCCGGCATGCCGTTCCTGATCGCCGCGAGCCTGCTCGGTGCGGCCGCCCTGCTGGCCGGGCTGCGGGTCGGCGCGCCGGAACTGCCGCAACCGGCGGCCACGGTCAGCGATAAATCAGCACGTAGTCCATCGACAGGGTGAAATCCCGCTCGTTCTCGCGCATGTCCTCGGGAAACGGCGCGAGTCGCTGGTTACGGAACAGCCCGATCCAGGCCAGATCGAGCTCCCGAGAGCCGGACGACTCCACCAGGTGCACGTCCTTGACGGTGCCGTCACGCTCTATGGTCGCCCGGATTACCGCCACGCCGTCCTCGCGATTGGCGGCGGCGCGTTCCGGGTAGAATTTGTGGGTTTCGACGTATTCGGTCAGCAGTTCCATGTAGTCGCCGTCGGCGCCCGGACTGCTGACATGCGGCACCGCTTCGCGGAGCTGCCCGCCCTCGATCATGAGCCCCATGGACAGATCGAGGCTTTTCGAACCGCGCAGGCCGTTGTGCGAAGCCGGACGGGACACGCTGGCAAAGCTCAGATTGAGCGGATGGGCAAACGGATTGACCTGCCTCGAGGTCTGCTGGCGGTGTTGTTCGCGGCGCGCCGGATGCGCGGGCGCCGGCGCGGCCTCGCCCTTTTCGGCGTGGGTCTCGGGTGTCGGGCGCTGGGTTTCCGGCGGCAGTGGGTTGGGCCGCGGCTGCACCATTGCCTGCTGGGACGGCTTCTGTTCGGGGCTCTGCGGTGCCGGTGTCGAATTGGGGGCGTGCTCCCCTTTCGGCATGGAGACATAGCGGCCTGGTGCCGGCACCGCGTCAGGGCGACGCTGGCCGTGGTCCCAGACGAGCGCAAATCCTTGCTGGTTCGGCACTTCGGCGACCACCGACGGCGGCCGGCGGGCG
>JAATGE010000105.1 GCA_015654825.1 Rhodospirillales bacterium | reverse complement strand
GCCGGCCGAGCGCGCGGCCGGCGCGCGGTCCAACTGGTCGGCGAGGCTTCCGAGCTGGCCGGATAGCGTCACGCGCGCCACCGCGCCGAGCAGCAGGACCGATTTTTCCGGAATGAGATCGGTGCGCAGCACGTACACCCGGCCGGGCGGCGCTTTTACGCCGGCGTGCGACCGCGCCTCGCTGGTGCGCACCATGTTTTCGAGCGCCACCTGCAGATCCTGGATGTAGGAGGACGCCCGATCGTTCAGGATCACGAGGTCGATGGCGAACTGGTGATTGTGCCAGTATTCATGGGCGCGCAGCAGCTGCCGTGCGAGATCGAGCTGTTCCGCGTCGGTGATCCGCAGCAGCAGGATCGGCAGGTCGCCGGAAATGCCGTGCGGCCACAATTCGGGCTGCGCGCCGGCACCGCGCCGGATGCTGTCGGACGGCGGACGCAGCGCGGCCGAGGGATAGATCAGGTGGCCGGCGAGCCGCTGGAACAGGCTGGCCTCGCCCGGATCGATGCCATGATGGTGCAGATGCACCTGCGCCTGCGTCCAGGCCATCGTCGCGGCCCGCGCATAGGCGGTGCTGTCGCGATGCTGGTCGACCAGGTCGAGCACGGTATCGCGTGACCCGGCGACCACCGTCCAGAACGCGATACGCACGATCGCACCCGGCGCCACCCGGACGCAGCGCCGCAGCGCGAAAATCGGATCGAGCACGGTGCCGACGCAGTTGGACAGGCGGCGCCCGTCCATGATGGCAATGGGCGAGGCCACGGTCTGGCCACGGCCGAGGAAGCGCGCGCGATCCGTTTCGATTTGCGGCTCGCCGACCGTTTCGCCATCGACGATCGCGATATGGGCGGCCCAGATTTCCGCCTCCTCCGGCTCCCGCCGCCGCCGCGTCGCCAGCAGGCAGCCGATGGTCGAGAGATACTCGGTTTCGACGAACATCTTGGCGAACGCCGGGTGCGCCGCATCCGTCGCCCGCGGCGCCAGCACCAGCTCGGCATAGGATGTCACATCGATTTCGCGGGCGAAGCTGCCGTCATTGGTGATCGAAACCCGCCTTACCTCGCTGTCCGCCTCGGCCGAAACCAGCACGTCCAGTGTCGTGGTCAATGATCCGTCGCGGCGTTCGAACGTGGCGCGGCCTTCGTTGAACGTAACGTCATAACTCTCCGGTTCCAGGCCGACCGGCTGCGCGGTGGCCGACCACACGGCGCCGCTGCCGACGTCGCGCAGGAAGATATACGACCCCCAATCGTCGCAGGTGGTGTCCGCGCGCCACCTGGTCACCGCACGGTCCTGCCAGCGGCTGTAGCCGGAGCCTGCTGTCGTCAGCATGACGGCGTAGCGCCCGTTCGACAGCAGATGCGTGGCCGGCGTCGCCTCGTGCGCCGTGACAAAGCGCCGCTCGCCGGGCGCCTCGGTGATTTTGCTGCGCACCACCGGCTCGACGTCGGTTGCCCGCGGTGCGGCGCGCGAAACCTCGCGCGGCGCCGATTCATGCAACAGCAGCTCGGTCGCCTGCACGATGGGATCACCATGGAAACGGGCGCGCATGGCGCCGTCGAGCAATGCGTTGGCGATGGCGGTGATCGTCATGCCCTGATGGTGCGCCATGAAGGCCCACACCATCGCGACGTTCTTGCCCGCCGGCAGGCGGCCCGGGGTATAATCCAGTGCATCGCAGAAACCGTAACGGCCGCACGCGCCGATCACCGCGAGGCGGGCGAAATTGCGGGCCGCCGCGCGCGGATCGACCATGGCGGCCAGCGCCGTCGCATAGGGCGCGATCACGGCGTTATCGCCGAGGCCGCGCTTCAGGCCGAGGCCCGGGACGCCGAAATTGGAATACTGGTAGGTGAATTCCAGGTCGCGCACGTTGTAGGCGGACTCGGAAATGCCCCACGGCAAGCCGAGCTTGGTGGCGTATTCGATCTGCCGGCGCACGATCAGGATGCTGGTGCGCTCGATCAGGCTGCCGGCGGGCGCGCGCATCACCAGCGAGGGCATCAGATATTCGAACATCGAGCCGGACCAGGATATCAGCGCGGCACCATGGGCGATCGGCGTTACCGCGCGGCCGAGGCGAAACCAGTGCCGCGCCGGAACATCGCCCTTGGCGATCGCGACAAGGCTCGCGAGGCGCGCCTCGGACGCCAGCAAATCGTAACAACTTGGGTCGAGCGATGCCTCGCGCACCTGGTAGCCGATCGACAGCAGCCGCCGCGTGGGATCGAGCAGGAAGCCGAACTCCATCGACAGCGCCATGGTGCGCGCGGTGTTCGCCAATGCGGCCAGGCGCTCGGCGCGAACTGCCGCTTCGGGGGCGGAAAGATCGCAATCGCGGCGGTGGCTGACGACCGTGGCGTAGGTGGCTTCCGCCCAGTACAGCATGTCGTCGCCGCTATTGTCGCCGCGCTCGATCGCCAGCGCACCGGCGATGTCGGTCAGCGTTTCCGCGAGCGCCGCCAGTTCCGGCAGCTGGGTCGCGATGTTCGTGCGGGCGCGCGGTCCCTCCGGCAGCCAGGCCATGATCGCGGCCATCGCTTCGTCGAGCTGGTGCCAGGTGACGGTCTGCGTGCGTTGCCCGGTGTGCAGCCGCTCCGCCTCTTCGCGCGTCAGCTGCAGCGCATCGCGCACGCCGTCGCGGATCGCCGCCGGATCGGCGTCGCGCCAGCGGTGGCAGGCGCTGGCGACCGCCAGCAGATGGCCGGCGAGATTGCCGCTGTCGACCGACGAAATGTAGCGCGGATCGAGCGGGCGCAGATCCCTGGTATCGTACCAGTTGTAGAAATGACCGCGAAACCGCGCGAGCCCCGACATGGTGGCGAGCGTCGCCTCCAGCAGCCGGATGGCGTCCGCGCTGCCGATCCAGCCGAAATCGTGCGCGCTGACGATCGCCAGCAGATACAATCCCATGTTGGTCGGCGAGGTGCGGTGCGCGAGCACCGGCATCGGCTCCGCCTGGAAATTGTCCGGCGGCAGCATGTGATCGGTGGGGGTAACGAAACTCTCGAAGAAGCGCCAGGTAAGCCGGGCGATCAGCCGCAGGGCGGTTGCGTCATCCGCGGTTACCGACAGGTGGCCCCTGGCCGGCGGCGGCTGGCTCGCCCACGGCGCGATCGCCGGCGAGGCGATCCACAGCGCGGCGAACGACGCGGCCAGAAACAGCGTTCCGCCGGCGGCGTCGCCGTGGTTGCTCCACGCGCCCACCAGCAGCGCGACGCCGGCCAGGATCGGTGCCCCCAGCATGCGGCGATAGAATCCCACCAGCGTGGGACGGGGGCCTTGCGTCGCCTGGGCGGCGGTGACCCATTCCAGCAGATGGCGGCGCGTAATGTATAGCCGGATCAACGTCCGCGTAATGGCGTCCGTCATCAGCCAGGCGTGGTAGGCCAGCATGGTGACCATCAGCGCCGAGCGCGCGCCGGCCAGCCGCAGATCGCCCAGCACCGCGCGCAGATGGCTGTCCAGCGTGACCCGCGGCCGGCGCGGAACGATGCCCCCGATCACCGGGATCAGCGTCGGCAGCACGATGGTGGCGAGCACAAACCCGGTCCACACGAGCGCGGCATCAAACGGCAACGTCCATCCGGCGAGCAGCGCCAGCACGCTGAGCGGCGGCGACAGCGAACGGCGCAGATTGTCGATCATCTTGCCGCGGCCGATCGCCGGCACCGTGGTGCCGGCGGCGCGGCTTCCGGGCGCGCCGGGCGGGCGGCCCAGAATCCACGGCAGCAGCTGCCAGTCGCCGCGCGCCCAGCGGTGCTGGCGCATCGAGGCGACATCGAAGCGCGCGGGAAATTCCTCGACCACCTCGATGTCCGAGGCGAGGCCGGCGCGGGCGAACACGCCTTCGAACAGATCGTGGCTCAGCAGCGTGTTTTCGGGCACCCGTCCGGCGAGCGCCCGTTCGAACGCATCGACGTCGTAGATGCCCTTGCCGGCATACGAGCCTTCGCCGAACAGGTCCTGGTAGACGTCGGAACTGGCCGAGGAATACGGATCGATGCCGGTGGCGCCGGCGAAGATGCGCTGGAACAGCGAGCCCTCCGCGCCGATCGGCAACGAAGCCGTGACGCGCGGCTGCAGCACCGCGTAGCCTTCGACGACGCGGCCCTGCGCGGGATCGAAACGCGGCCGGTTCAGCGGGTGCGCCATCTTGCCGATCAGCCGGCGAACGGTGTCGCGCGGCAGCCTGGTATCCGCATCTAGCGTAATGACAAAGCGGACGTCGGTGGGGACGGCGGACGGCGGCGCGCCGGCAGGGGCGATGAAGCTGGTATCCGTCGCACCCCGCAGCATGCGGTTCAGCTCGTGCAGCTTGCCGCGCTTGCGCTCCCAGCCGATCCAGCGGCCCTCGCCCTCGTTCCACACGCGCCGGCGATGCAACAGCAGGAACCGTTCGCCGCCGGGTGCCGCACCGTAGCGCGCGTTGAGCCGCGCGATGCCGGCGACCGCGACGGCCAGCAGCGCTTCGTCGGTGCTCGCGTGCTCGCCCGGCGCATCCACCCAGTCCGACAGCAGCGCAAAATGCAGATCGCCTTCCGGGCTTGCCAGGTGATGCACTTCCAGGCGCTCGATCTCTTCCTCGATCGCGGCGGCGCTGGTGAGCATCATCGGAACCGCGACCAGCGTGCGCAGCGCGGCCGGGATGCGGTCGCGAAGTTCCATGGCCGGCAGCGGACTGGCGCCGACGCCGTGCGCCATGCCGCGATTGACGAACGCGACCGCCGCGTCGATCGCCGGCAGTGCGCCGACGGCGCCGAGCAGCGCGAGCCACGCCGGCCCGACGCCGAGCGATGCCAGGGCCGCCAGCGGCAAGGCCAGCAGCACGGCACCCACCACGGCGCTGGCGCCGATATAGCCGCCGATGTCGAGTGCGCGGCT
>JAATGE010000566.1 GCA_015654825.1 Rhodospirillales bacterium | reverse complement strand
GCCGCCGGCGAACTGGTCGCCTTCCTCCACCAGAATGACGAACAGCGTGTTGGATTTGTCGATGCCCGCCGCCGCCAGGTTTGTGAAGAAGGTGCCGAACGCCGCATCATATTGCTTCAGCTGGTTCACGTAGCCCTGCTCGCCGGGGCCGTATGCGAACGCCGAGCCGGCCGGATTGACGCCGTCCTGCGTGCCGTAATGGTGGTCGTGCGCGTCGGAGAAATAGCCGTAGATCACGGGGACGCCGGCCTTCAGCATGGTTTCCGCATAGGACAGCGTCACGAACGGGAACATGCCGTCGAAACCAGGGAAACCGCTGATGGTCTGGGCCTGGATGATCTGGCCGCCGCTGGCCGTCTGATAGCCGATCAGGTTGCCCTGGTAATCGTAGAGTTTTCCGTCCGGTGTCTGGCCGAGGATGGATTGCAGGGCGGGAGCCAGGTAGCGGTGGCCGAAAATTCCCTGAAAGCCGGTGTAGCCGTTCGGCTCATCCGGCAGCACGTCCGCGACGGCCTTGGAAACCGGCAATCCGTCCGGGTTGGTGGTGCCTGAGAGCGCGTTGGCGGCGGCGCAGATGGCACTGCCCTGGGCGCAATGCAGCGCGATGCCCTCGAAATCCGCGGTGCCGATGCCGGTGCCGGCGTGGCCGACGTTATATTCGGCGGAGCCGCTGCCATAGGTCGTGATCAGGTCGGTGCTGTTGTTTTCGAGGTCGATGTCGGCGATGCCGGCGGCGGCCACGTCGCATCCGGCGCGCGTGTAGGCGACCCAGGGTGCGGGCGCGTTATGACCGGTTTCGGACAGCAGGATGTAGCTGGTGTCGGCACCCGGGCTGGTGTCGGCCGAGAGCTGGTTCGTCCAATATACGAACGAACTGCTGAAATGGTTCGCGACCTGGGTGCTGGCGTTATAGTAATTGAAGCTGTTGGCGATGGCGCCGGCGCCGACGCGATCCGGATAGGCGCCGGTTTCGGATGTCAGGATGCCGTTCGAAGTGTGCGAAATCAGCTGCGTGTGGTCGTTGGACAGCAGCATTCCGTTGGTTTTGACGAAGTTGAGCAGGTTCGGCATCTGCTCGAGGTCGGAGGGCACATTCGGGTTGTCGCGCCGGAAATGCGTGTTGTCGAACTGCAGGTAGACGACATGCTTTATGCCGTGGCCGAGATTGCAGCTTGCACCCGTGGCAAGTGCCGTACCGCACATCAGACTGCCCGCCATTGTGGCGGCGCCGAACAGGCTTTTCATGCAAAACCTCCGTTTAACTGGATTTATGCCGTTGCACCGACGCGACGCGGTGCTGCGAATGTCGCCTGACCGGCGGGCTATCGATACAAGATGCGGCAGCCGCGAATGCCGCGTGCGCCTACTTCTCCTCCATCCGACGTCCAAACGAGCGAAGAAAGTCGTGCGCGCACGGCGCGAAGCGGCTCCACGTTCGCTGCGTGCGAAGTGGGGAGCCCGGCCGATCGGGTGGACAATATGAAAATCCGGTTATGCAGCCAAATGACAAGTTATTGACAGAAATCTGACAGAACGGCGTTCGGGCTCGATGCCTGGCTGACGCTCCCGGTTAGCATGGGCCAAGCGGACGGCGAGTTACGATCGCAACAATATCGGATGTGGGGATGTATCGCACGTCGTTGGGAGACGATGCTGCGTTTTGATATGCCAACAGTGTGTCCCCGGTTTCGCGCGCCGTGGTAAAACGTCATTATGTGGTTAAGGTTTGGGGCGGGCGGGCGCGGCGAGAAGCCCCCGTTCAGATCGTGGCCGCGATTTGTGGTGCCGGGGCGGGCGTCAGCGAGGCTGCCGTCAGCACGATGGCGCTGACCGTCGATACCACCAAGCTGGGGAGTTTGCAGGATCTGAAGCTGGCGTTCGTTTCCGGGGCCGACACCGGCGCCGCCAGCATCACCGACGTGCATGTCATCGTTACGGCAGGGTCGACCACGGTGGTGGACCAGGACTTCACGACCGCGGCCGGCGCGGTCGCGTGGTTCCACGATAATGCGCTGACGGTGGGCGCGCTTTCGAGTTTCACGTCCGGTGGACTGGCTTCGATCGGGGTGACGCTGAGCGTTAATTCTACGGGCACCGCTGCCTCATTCGGGGGCACCGTGGTGCTTGGCAATGCGCCCGGGCCGTTTGCCAATGGCGCGCCGCGCGGGGCGGGTGGGTTTGGCCACGCGGCGCACGACGTGGATACCCACGCGACGCCGGATTGGGGCGGTTATCATTTTAATTCGGCGCTATGAGGGAAGAAGGCCAGGGCTCTGCCCTGGACCCGTCACGCCGAAGGCGTGCTACGCACGACGGGGCCAGTAGGCCCGAGACCCCATTTTGCCTGTTACGAAACCGGCATCGGCTGCTAGCACGCCGTCGTATCGCGGGCATATCGTCAGGCGAGGCTCATGCGGCGGCTGGAGGGGTGC
>JAATGE010000047.1 GCA_015654825.1 Rhodospirillales bacterium | reverse complement strand
GGGTGCCCTTGCCGGCGGCGGCGGGGCCGTCAATCGCGATGATCATGGGGGTAGCGGTCACCGGCGAAATCATTGGAAGGGGAAGCCGAGGCCGGTCATCAGCGACGCAAAACCGGGGAAGCTGGTGTCGATGAAGGCGGTGTCGTCGACGGTGACGGGATCGCGGGTGGCGGTGCCGAGCACCAGCGCGCTCATGGCCAGGCGGTGATCCATGTGGGTTTGCACGGTGCCGCCTCCGGGGGGTGCTGGCCGGTGCCGTGGATTATCAGGTCGTCGCCGTCGATTTCGAGTTCGATGCCGTTCGCGGCGAGCAGGGCGGCGGTTGCCGCGAGGCGGTCGCTTTCCTTCACGCGCAATTCCGACAGGCCGCGCAGGCGGCTGGTGCCGGAGGCGTGGGCGCAGGCCACGGCGAGCACCGGGTATTCGTCGATCATGCTGGGGGCACGCGCGGCGGGGACGTCGACGGCGCGGAGCGGCGCCGCGGCGACTTCGATGTCGCCGACGGGTTCGCCGCCCTCGGTGCGCTCGCCGGTGATGGCGAGGGAAGCGCCCATTTCGCGCAGCGTGGTGAAAAGACCGGTGCGAAGGGGGTTGAGGCCGACGCCTTCGATGCGGATCCGCGAGCCGGGGACGGTCAGGGCCGCGACGATCGGGAATGCGGCCGATGAGGGGTCGCCGGGCACGGTGACGTCAGCGGCGCGCAGGATCGGTTGGCCGGTCAGTTCGATCACGGTGCCGTCACCGTCGCGGGTTACGCGGACGTGGGCGCCGAAATGGCGCAGCATGTTTTCGGTGTGGTCGCGGGTGGGGACCGGCTCCTCGACGCGCGTGATGCCGCGCGCGTTCAGGCCGGCGAGCAGGATGGCGGATTTCACCTGCGCGCTGGCGACGGTCATGCGGTGCTCCAGCGGCAGCGTGTCGCGGGCGCCCTCGATGGCGAGGGGCAGGCGGCCGCCGGCGCGGGCGGCAAAGCGGGCGCCGGTTTCGGTCAGGGGCGTGATGACGCGGGCCATGGGGCGGCGGCGCAGGCTGGCGTCGCCGGTCATGACGGAGAAGATCGGGTGGCTGGCGAGGATGCCGCAGAGCAGGCGGGCGGCGGTGCCGGAATTGCCCATGTCGAGCACGTCTTCCGGCTCGCGCAGGCCGCCGAGGCCGGCGCCCGAGACGCGCCAGGCGCCGGGGGCGTCGTGGGTGATGCGTGCGCCGAGGGCGCGCATGGCCGCGGCGGTGCGCAGCACGTCCTCGCCTTCCAGCAGGCCCGCGATGCGGGTTTCGCCGATGGCGAGGGAGGCGAACATCAGGGCGCGGTGGGAGATCGATTTGTCGCCGGGGACGCGGATGGTGCCGGAAAGCGCGGTGGCGCGGTGGGCGGTGAGCATGGGGGAGCGGTTAGCATGGGGTGGACAAGGGGAGAAGAAGGCCAAGGGGCTTTGCCCCCTGGACCCCCACTGGGGACAAGTCCCCAGACCCCGTTTATTTGTTCCGAGCCTGGCATCGACACCGAGCCGAACGTCGTACAGAAGACTCCCGCCGCGCAGCGCTAACGCAGGCGGCGGCACGCCGTCGGGGGTCCAGGGGGCGGAGCCCCTGGCCTTTTTTTGTCGGAGACCCAAATGACACTAGAACTGGTAGCGCAGAACCGCAGCTTCGGCGGTGTGCAGTATATCTACCGCCATCCGTCCGCCGAGACGGGCACGCCGATGCGTTTTGCGGCGTTCGTGCCGCCGCAGGCGGAGCATGGCAGCGTGCCGGTGTTCTGGTTCCTTTCCGGCCTGACCTGCACGGAGGAGAATTTCACCGTGAAGGCCGGCGCGCAGCGTGTGGCGGCCGAGCTTGGGTTGATGCTGATTGCGCCCGATACCAGCCCGCGCGGCGAGGGTGTGCCGGGCGACCCTGCCGGGAGCTACGATTTTGGGCTCGGCGCCGGGTTCTATGTGGATGCCAAGCAGGCGCCGTTTACCGCCAATTACCGCATGCGCTCGTACATTGAGAGCGAGCTGCCGGCGCTGGTGGCGGCCAACCTGCCGGCCGACATGGCAAGGCAGTCGATTTGCGGCCATTCGATGGGCGGGCATGGCGCCATTACCCTTGCGCTGCGCAATCCGGGCCGGTTCCGGGCCGTCTCCGCGTTCGCGCCTATCGCCTCGCCGATCAATTGCCCGTGGGGGCAGAAGGCGCTTGGCGGCTATATCGGGCCGGACCAGGCGGCATGGCGCGAGTACGATTCGTGCGCGCTGATCGAGGATGGGCGCCGGGTGCCGGCGCTGCTGGTGGACCAGGGGCTGGCGGATAATTTCCTGGTGACCCAGCTGAAGCCGGAGCTGCTGGAGGCCGCGTGCGGCGCCGCCGGCATCAAGCTGACGCTGCGGCGCCAGGCGGGCTACGACCATTCGTACTACTTTATAGCAAGTTTCATCGAGGACCATCTCCGCTACCATGCGGCTGCTTTGGCCTGATCGGGCCGGCCGCGGCGCGAGGTGCCGCTACGGGGGCCCGACAACAGCGCGCAATCCGAAATAAGAACGCAGGGACGGAGACGAACATGTCCGAAAAGGTGCTTATTCACCCGGCGGTGGATAATGGTGTGCCGCACACCGAAGAGCCGAATTTTGCCGGCGCGACGCTGACTTGTCATTGCAAGACCGATCCGGTTAAGGTGCATGTGGGCGCGCAGGTGGCGCACAACCACGCGTGCGGCTGCACGAAATGCTGGAAGCCGCAGGGGGCGATTTTCGCGCAGATCGCGGTCGTTTCGCGCGATAAGGTGGACGTGACCGCGAACGGCCAGAAACTGCATATCGTGGATCCGAATGCCGCGATCCAGCGGCACGCGTGCTCGGTGTGCGGCGTGCACATGTTCGGCCGCATCGAAAACACCAAACATGCGTTCCACGGCCTGGATTTCGTTCACACCGAACTCTCCGACAAGCCGGGCTTCGCGGCGCCGACGTTTGCCGCGTTCGTCTCGTCGGTGATCGAGGGAGGCGTCGCGCCGCGCCGGATGGATGGTATTCGCGCGCGGCTGACGGAACTCGGGCTTTCGCCGTACGATTGCCTATCGCCGCCGCTGATGGATGCACTGGCCACCCAGGCCGCGAAGCTGGCGGGGACGCTCGCCGCCTGACCCCGCCGTTGCGCGGAACGGGTTTGCGCACGCGCGCAACGGGCTTATGGGTTTTAGAGCGACGGGGGCTGGGGGAGCGGCGCTCCCCCAGCCTTTTTCGTGAGGTAGGAGGCCAGGGGCTCTGCCCCATAAGCGCGAACGTAAGGGATTTCTGAGCTCTGACAACGGGAAGTTGAAGATTCGATTCGAAAAGTCAAGGCCAGGGGCTCTGCCCCTGGACCCCGCTGGGGCCAGTAGGCCCCAGACCCCATTCATCTGTTCCGAGTCTGGCATCGACACCGCGTCAATAGCAGGAGCTACAGGTCTGCAAGATTAGTACAGAGGACTCCCGCCGCGCAGCGCTAACGACGGCGGCGGCACGCCGTCGGGGGTCCAGGGGGCAGAGCCCCCTGGTTGGCGAAGCCATTAAAACCCAACCCGTTGATTTCATGCCATAATCCTTATCTTCGCGCCTATGGGGCAGAGCCCCTGGCCTTTTTCTTACTTGCTGTCACCGAGCCGAAAGATCCACTACGGCGGCGAGGCCGAGCTCGGTGCCAAACGCCAGGCGGGCGCCGTCGACGCTCCAGGCGAGCGCGGAGATGGCGGCGGGTCCCGGCTCGGCAACGACCACTACGCGCTGGGTGCCGATTTGTGCCACGACCACGGTGCCGTCGGCGTAACCGGCGGCGACCAGTTCGTCTTTTGGGTGGCAAGCGACGCGGGTGCACAGCACGCCTTCGATCGGTGCCAGTTCCACAGGCGGTTTTCCGAGTGGGCCGCCACCGAAAAACGGCCATAGCACGATGCCGTCGGCGCCGGAGCTCGCGAGCCATTTGCCGTTGCGCGTAAAGCCGAACGACTCGGTTTTCGCGGGATATCCGGTCATGCGCAGGTGCTGGCCGTCGGCAAGATACCAGCCGTGCAGAGCGTTTTCCTGCATTGCCGTTACCACGGCCTCGGCGGCGGGATGCATGGCGACGCCGATATGGCTGCCTTTCCATTCCAGCACGCGCGGATTGTCGGATTTCGATGCGGTGAACCAGACCGAGGCGCCGTTGTAATGCGATGCGGCCAGCCGTTTGCCGCGCGCATCGAACGCCAGGCCGGTCACGGTGGAAGGATGCGGCAGCGTTTTCAGCCTGACGCCGGCGATATCGAACAGGTGCACCTGTTTTCCCGCGGCGCAGGCGAGCAGGCCGGCGCGCGGTTCGGCGTGGGTCGCAAGCTGCTCGATCCACTTCCCGCCGGTAGAAAACAGCTCCGTCAGCGCGCCGGTGGCGGATATGCGGTGCAGAACTCCGTCGTCGCCGGCGCTGACAAAGCCGAATTCGCGGGCGTCGGGCGCCAGCGCCAGCACCGCGCCGTCATGCGCCTCGATGCGCTGCCAGTCGCCGCCACCGGGGGCCTCGGCCAGGTGCACGGTGCCGTCGCCGAGCCCGAAAGCCGCCTCTGTACTGCCGCGGTCGAAACAGGCGGCGATGACGTGCGCGCCAAGCTCGCGCAGCGTGCCGCGCGTGGTCAGAAGCGTTGCGGCCGCGGCGGAAGCACTCACGCAGGCACCTGGCAGGCCTCGAAGCCGCGGCGCAGTTGCGGGCGGTTCAGGTCGCGGCCGATGAACACCAGGCGCGACGCGCGCGCGTCGCCTTCCGCCGCGGGGCCTATGAAGTCGCCGTCGGCCATCATGTGCACGGCCTGGAACGCAAAACGCCGGTTATCGCCGGCGACGTTCAGAATGCCCTTGGTGCGCAGCAGGTCCTGGCCCTTTTCCTGCAGCAGCGTGCCCATCCATTCCTGGAATTTCTGCATGACGATGGGCCGGCTGGCCTCGACACTGATGCTGTAGACACCTTCGGTATGGCCGTGGCTTTCCTGATCCAGGAAGGCGGGATCGAATTGCAGGATGCGGTTCAGATCGAACGCGTTCTGATGCAGGATTTCGGTCACCGGCACGGCGGCCCGGGTCGCGCGCATTACGCGCGCCAGCGGGTTGATGGCGGCGATGCGCGCCTCGACGGCGTCGGCTTCCTCCGGTGTGACCAGATCGAGCTTGTTCAGCACGATGACGTCGGCGAAGGCGATCTGCGCCGCGGCCTCCGCGCTGTCGGCAAGCCGCGCCGGCAGGTTCTTGGCGTCGACGACCGTTACGATCGCGTCGAGCCGGGTTTTCGCCCGCACGCTTTCGTCGACGAAGAAGGTTTGGGCGACCGGGGCGGGATTGGCCAATCCGGTGGTTTCGACGATGATGCCGTCGAATTTCTTGGCGCGTTTCATCAGCGAGCCGAGAATGCGGATCAGGTCGCCGCGCACGGTGCAGCAGATGCACCCGTTGTTCATTTCGAACACTTCCTCGTTGGCATCGACAACGAGGTCGTTATCCACGCCGAGCTCGCCGAATTCGTTGATGACCACGGCGTAGCGGCGGCCGTGGTTTTCGGTGAGGATGCGGTTCAGCAACGTGGTTTTGCCGGCGCCCAGAAAGCCGGTCAGCACGGTGACGGGGACGAGGGCGTCGGACATTGGTTCCTCGGGGAAATGGCTCGCGGGAGTTGGGTGGGTGGGGAAAGGATTCAACAAGGC
>JAATGE010000165.1 GCA_015654825.1 Rhodospirillales bacterium | reverse complement strand
GGGTATCCACATTTAACAACACCTTAGCGACGGCATCGCCACGCTGGACCACGCCCGGCCACTCCGGTTACGGCTACAGATGAGTCCGCGGTGAGTCCGCAGACGGATCTGCTGAGTTGGAACGGGTAGAAAATGTTCGAGGTATGTTCTCACAATGCAGGGGCGGGCACGTGATGTGCACACGTTCTATACGTTCTATAAGTTCTTAGAATGAATATATCTGAGTCTGCCTACAGTTCTGCCAAATCGGCCCGGAACGTCAGGGGTGGCCGGTGACGTTCCAGACGTTCCATGATCGGCCGCTCGGATGAAGCTTGGCAAGACCGAGATCGACGGCGCCGCCTGCCCGCCAGGCCGGCGGGACGTGATGCTTTTTGATGACGAGCTGACCGGCTTCGCGCTCCGCGTGACCGACAAGGGGCGGAAAACGTTCATTTTCCAATATGTCAGGGGGAAAACGCCGAAGGGCGACCCGGCCGTGCGCCGCCTGGTGCTGGGCCGGTATGGAGACATCACGCCGGCACAGGCGCGCAAGCTGGCGGTCGTGGCGCGGGGCGAGGTGGCGGCCGGCCGGGACCCGGTTGGGCAGCGCGCGGCCGTGCTCGCCGCCGAGGCTGCGGTGAAGGCTGAGGACAGGCGCCAGGCCGCCGCGGAGGCGTTCACCTGCAGGGAGCTCCTGAAACGATGGACAGCCGCCGCCCTGGGCACCGCCAGCGCCGCCCACCAGCGCGACGCGCCTGCTGCCGTGCAGCGCTGCTTTGCCGCCCTGATGGACCGCCCGGCGGTCAGCGTGCAGGTCATTGACGCGCAACGCATCGTCGACGCGATCGCCAGAAAGGCGCCGGTGATGGCGCGCCGCGCGCGCGACTACGCTCGCGCGATGTGGAATTGGGGGATCAGCCGCAACCTGGTGACGCACAACCCGTTCGCGGCCGTCCGGATCGAGGGGCGCGAGGTATCGCGTGACCGCGCCCTGTCGGATCCCGAGCTCGGGGCGGTGTGGCGCGCGGCGAGCGCCATGGATTACCCCTTCGGACCACTGCTCTGCCTGCTGATACTGACCCTGCAGCGCCGCATGGAGGTGGGCGCGATGCGATGGGCCGAGCTGGCGCCGGACCTCGCCACCTGGACGTTGCCGGCCGACCGCGCGAAGAACCGGCGGGCGCAGATTGTGCACCTCGCCGAACCGGCGCGGGCCATCCTGCGCGACCTGTCGAAGCGACCGCGCCTGCCTGGCCAGACCCTGGTGTTCACCACGACGGGCCGCACCCCGGCTTCCGGCTTTACGCGGGCGACGGAAAAGCTGCGGACGCTCGCGCTGGCCGAGCTGCCAGCATCGGCCGGCCAAGCTGCCCCGTGGCGCCTGCACGATTTCAGGCGCACCGGTGTCACCACGCTGGCGCGGCTCGGGGTGGCGCCTCACGTCGCCGATCGGCTGTTGAACCACGTCGAGGCCGGCAAGATCAGCGGCGTTGCCGCGATCTACCAGCGACACGATTTCCTCGCCGAGAGGGAGGCCGCGCTTCGGCTGTGGGCTGATCACGTCTTGGCGATGGCTGCCGCCGCGGCGCCGGCGAACGCGACGCCCGCCGACAATGTGGTGCGGTTTTCCGGAAGGCGGCGGCGGCTCAAGCCGGCGGTGTGACGCACAGACAATCGAAACGAACGTATTTATGCAGCGTGCAGCAGCACATTTTCGTTTTGGCGTATGGATGTCCGGCCGAGCGCGGTTGTGTGGGTCGCCGGCCTGTGCAGGGCGGTTTTTTGGCGGAAAAATTACCCTCGCGGCCTGCCTGCGATACGCGGTCAGGAGAAGGCGCGGTGGCTGGGTTACGTGACTTGTGTGCGACACTGGTATTAAATGGTGGGCTCCGACATAGAGTCGATTCTGCGAAGGCGTGAGGCGCGCATGGTCAAAATATTCATACCGTTCGGCCCTGAAGAGGGGGTGGTTGCGCCCGTGCCCGCGCCGGCCGCCAGGAAGGCCAACCGCACGGGGGCGCGCAGCGCGTTGAACCGGGCGGCTGATCGGTGTCGATCGACGCTTGTTGGAGTGTTGGGCTTGGTTCGGGCGAGAGGGTCCGAGGCGGCGGTGGGGTCGACGAGGCCGGCGGTGCCCGGGGGAGGCAAGCCCGCGGCCGTTCGTGATCCGGCTAGGCGGAACTCAGCACGAGGCGCGCTGAACACGGCAGCCGATTTATGCCGATCGATGGTGCGTGGCGTGCCGCCTAGCGCCAAGGCCGCTCCTGGCGGTGGGGTAGCGGCGGTGCAAGTGGCAGCGGCGCAACGGCAAAACGGGGCCGCTCGGCGGCAAACGACGTCGCTGAAGGGGCTTACAGACAGCGAAATCGACGATCTGGAGTTGCAGCCCGGGCATCCCGCCTACAGGCATCGCATGGCCGCGCGGGATGATTTTAAGGCTATTTACGAATACGGGATCAGCTTGGGGTTGCGTGAGTTGTCAATTGCAGCCGCGGGCACCGGCATGAGTGTTGCGGATGCGTGTGCGTTTCTTGATGGACACAAATCAGACGGGCGGTTCGCGCATCTACGCAATTAGCGGCGCTGACCGTGCCCCTGGGGCTCTGCCCCTGGCGTCACGGCGGCCTGGTCGGCGATCTGCGCTGGCGGCTTCCTCAGGCTCTGTTCCTGGCCTCACGGCCGCGTGTTCAGCAATCCCTGGATGTCGGCCAGCACGTAGCTCCTGGGGTTGACCGGGACCGGCCGCCGGCTCATTTTTGCGTCTGCCCGTCGGGCTAGATACGCTGAGCGGACCGCCGCGACTCGATCCACTTACCGAATTAGGTAATTGCCTTGTGGGCTGGAAACACCTTTCGCGCAGATTTTCGGCTGGGCTCTGAAAAATTGCTTGCATGAAAACGGCGCAAAAAGGCGTTCTGTGTGAAACGCGCCGCCTATGGACTCGTTAATCGAATGGAAGCAGCGCGCAGATGGAGAAGGTTGTTGGACAATGAGCCCGAAACAGTCGGAGATAGATCGGAACCTTGAGGCCTTCATCGCAGTCAGGTCCGGGCTTGCCGCCACTCACGCCGGTCAGCACGCCCTGATGCGCGCGGGAGCGGTTCGCGGCTTCTACGAGAGCGCGCTTGAAGCCCAGCGCGCCGGGGAACAGTTGTTCGCCGATGGAATGTTTTCCGTGCAGGAAGTGACTGAAGAGACGAGCGACCTGGGGTTCTACTCGCATGCCATCCATCTCTGGCCGGCATAATGGCCGTCAAATTCGAATTCGGGTCGCGATCGTTCATCCAGACGATCGCAATCAGTATGACGGTTCCAGTTCATCATTTTTGAAAAATTCAAAGACATTCGACGCCCTTGTAGACACAGGCGCTACTACCACAATGATTTCGCCGAAGGTTGTCGAAACAATGGGTTTAATCCCAACAGGGAAAATCCCGTTTGGAAGCATATCGGGCGAAAAATGGCATAACGCATATTTGTTTCACGTTGGTTTTGAGGGCGAACCTGTCCCGCTGTCAGAGGTGCAGGTTGCCGACCCGGATCCAGCCGCGAGGTGGGCTAAAGTCCACGTCTACAAGCCAATCATTAAGGGCGGCGAGCTACCACATGGGACTGGCTTCGACGTCTTGCTTGGAATGGACGTAATTAGCACCGGTAAGTTGGAAATTGACCAGAATGGCCACTTCAGCTTCACTTTTTAGGCATGAGCGGCCAGGCGGCGACCGCAGCGCTGGCGGCCCACTGAGCGTGAGGGGCACGCCCATCGGGCGGGACGTCGGCGCGTGCCGGACTTAATCGCTTGGCGCTACGACGCAGCGCGTAGGTGCCTAAATTTGGTCGATCGCTCGATTGAGCTCGCCGCCAAAGAAGATCCACTGGTGGCGAAGCGTCGTGATGGTGAAGTCATGGAAGTCGGCGGCGCCACGGCGGCTTTTTCCATAAGCGAGGGCGTCGGCGATGGTTGCGAACTGCCGCCCGGTAAGGCGCCCAGGCGCGTCGCCGTGCTGTATCGGGGTGAGGAACGATCGCGTGGCCTCCCAAGCCCAGACCGCGCCATAGGCTGGGTCTTGGTAGTTGAGCCGTTCTTCGCTGGTTAGCTCCGGCGCGACGGCCGGGGTTTCTGTCTGAGTGAGCATAGCCGGTGAATGGGCGGTCGAGCCGAGTCGACCGAAGGCGAATGATTGCGCGACGCGCCCGCGCGGGAAGGTGGGCCGATAGCGCGCCTCACAATCCGCGCTGCAGGCGGTCGCCACTCGTTACCGCGTCGCGGCCCAGGCCGCGACCGCGGCGCCGGCGGTAAGGAACAGGGCCAACACCACAGAGCAGCCGACGGCGCGGCCCAGCTTGCGCTGGCGGCCGCTGCGCGTGAGGGGCACGCCGATCGTGCGGGAGACGCGGGCCTTGGCGGCGGATAGGCCGGTGGCACGGCGCCATGAGAAGCTGAGGCCTGGGATGCCGCGGCGCTTTGTCATGCGTAGGCGCCAGGCGGGTTGCGGTGCCCGCGCTTGGAGGGGCCCGGTTTAGCCGGCTGCAAACCGCCTTGGTTGGACGTCGCGCCTGTTGCCGTCCCCTTGCCCAGCCGCGACAAAATAAGCCTCGTAGTCGCCTCGGTATCGTCGATTGCCGGTGCAATCCCGTGCTGCGTGCGCACCCATTCGCGCACTGCTTCGGTGGCGTAGAGGCCGTCGACCGGTTGGGGAAAGCCGGCAGGGCAGTGGTCTAGGAACCACGACTCGGAACGCCGAAACACCGCCTCGGCGACTTCGGCGCGGGTCATGCAAAACGGCTCCCAGGCGTAGGGCTTGTAGCGCCGGCGCGTCACTTGTCGGCGCCAGGCGAGCAGCGTCTGCGCGGCATTCCTCGCGGCGCTTGCTCCATCCGCGCCAACATCGCTTGCATCCGTTCCCGCTTGGTCGGTTGAGTCGGCTTAACGACCGCGACGGGCTCGGGCGGCGGCGCCGGCTGGGGGGCTTGTGTGGGCCGCACGCGCATTGCCTCGATCAGCGCGCGATGCGCCAGGTCATCAAACAGAACACGTCTGCCGCCGCGCAAAATCGGTGGTGCGTGTTGATTGATGAGGGTCCAGAGGCTGCGGACGCTGATACCGATCCGCTCCGCTTCTTCCTCCACGCCCCACGCGACTGACGTGCGCTCGCTCATCGGCCTGCCCGGACGCGTCATCGTTGCACTGGTCGCGCTGGCGGCGCCATGGGGTGCTTCAAGTGGCGCTTGGTCACGTGGTGCCTTTTCGAAGGCGAACACCGGCACCGCCCCCGTTTTCCTGCACGAACTCAATCCCGCCCAGCTCAAGCGCGCGTTTGATTGCTTCAGCGTTCGCCTGAGTAATCGGCGCGGCGCCGTCGGCCGCTTCGGCCCGTTTAACGGTAGATATTCCTACTCGGCTGCGTTCCGCCAACACCTCAGCGGACCATCTCAAAAATCCCCGCGCCGCCCGAACCTGGCCACCAGTTAGATACGTTTCGGACGACATGAACCTATCCAGTTGACTACGCATCAGCGGTGGGCTATTTCGTATCACACGGAACAGATCAGTTCAAGTCGCAGCAGGTGCCTGCTGCGTCAAACCGTGGAGTATGGAAATGGCGAACGTCCCTACGACCGGCCGCCGGACGGTTCTCACTGCCTCCGGCATCGTTTTCGGGCTGGCGGGCCTTGCCGCCGCGTGCCGCGCCAACCGAGCCCCGGCGCTGCCGCCAATCGCTGAGCAGCTTGCTGGTGGGCTGCCAGTAGTAGGCAACGCGACCTTTGCGCGGCTTACCGACGAGATATCGCACGGGTGGCTGTCCCCTTGCCTAGCCGTTCCAGGATCAATCGTTCGGCGGCCTGTGCACTATTGCTGGCCCCGGCAATCCCGTGCTGCGTGCGCACCCATTCGCGCACTGCTTCGGTGGCGTAGAGGCCGTCGACCGGTTGGGGAAAGCCGG
>JAATGE010000484.1 GCA_015654825.1 Rhodospirillales bacterium | reverse complement strand
TGAATTTGATCTTTGCGTCCATCGGTCCCGTTGTCCCTTGGCAAGCGGCGCGTGCGCCGCGGTCCGGTGGCGCCTGAACGCCAGGCGCGGTCGAACCTCAGCCGTGCGAAATGAAATGCAAGAGGTTCATGGTGCTGCTGGAGGGGATTGAACTCTCGACCTCTCCCTTACCAAGGGAGTGCTCTACCACTGAGCTACAGCAGCGCCGTGCGCGGCTTCCTAGCCGCTGCCCCGGCGCGGTGCAAGGCGCCGCTATATCGGCGGCGAGGGAGGGTAAGATCAGGAAGGCCAGGGCTCTGCCCTGGACCCGCTGGGGCCGTACGCCCCAGACCCCATTCATTGGGGGAAACGCACTTCATCGCCTCCCCGGCGAAGCCAGTGCCAATGATAGCTTTCAGGCTTCGCCGTTCCCTCCAATCAGTGGGGGTCTGGGGCCTCAGGCCCGTCGTGCGCAGCACGCCTCCGGCGTGACGGGTCCAGGGCAGAGCCCTGGCCTTCCTAATGCGAGCACCCGAGCGGCGCCGTTACCGTGAAGCCGGATGGTCCGGCGCCGGACAAGGTAGGGTGGCACTCGTCGTCGAGCGTCAGGGTTTCGGAGGTCGCGTGCTGGTCGTCCGACACGCGGATGCTGGAAGATGCGGCGAACACCAAAGTGCGTGGGCCGGGCGCCGGCGAAGTGTCGGCGATGTGCCAGGTGGTGTCGGCCGACAGCGGAGCGATGGTCAGTTGCGCGGTGCGCAGGATGAGGCGGTTGTCTTGCAGGCGCAGCGGGTGGCCGGGCGGGCTGCCGGCGAGTGGCGCCACATGGAGCGCGCCGTCGAAACCGGCCGTGACGACGGCGCCGGGCCGGTCGCCGAAGCGAACCGCGTAGGGTGTTGCGGGATACAGCGAGAGGGTGACGATCGTGCCCTCGGCCTGGCCGCGGTGGCCGGTGTCGGTGCCGTGGAATGCGGGCGGCGGCCAGGCTTCCAGCGACCAGGGCAGATCGTAGCCGCGCAGATCGAAGGTGACCGCGACGCGGCTGCCGGTGGCGTCGATGCCGTAATTGCCGGCCTGCACCGCGAGCTCCGTAGGTGCCAGGCGCAATTTGCCGCCGGACAGAGTGAAGGCGATTTCCGCCGGGGGCTTCATGCGCGAGAAGCGCAATCCGTAGTCGCCGTCGGGCAGGTCGCAGACTGAAAAATTGCAGCTTTGCCAGGCGTGCAGGCCGGTGGAGGCGGGGCAGTCGAAGCGCGTTCCGCCGGCGAACGCGGCGCGGCCGTCCGCGTCGGTGATCCAGGCGCTGCCGTGGTAGCTTCCCAGGTCGAACGCGAGCGTGCTGGGGGCGGTCGGGCAGAGCGCGGGCTCGGCGCGGGCGGGCGCCGACGCGGCCGCGACCAGGACGAGCGGGTAGGCAGCGCGGATCATGGCGCGCGCGGCCGGTCGCCGAGCCAGGCGCTGAGGACGGGCTCGATCGCCGCCGCCATGGCGGCCTGGGTGACGGCGTTCGGGTGCAGCGGCGGTTCGGGCGGGGTGAGCCGCACGTCGAGGAATTTGTCCGGGTCGACGCGGCCATGTTTCAGGAACAGGGCCGAAAGGTCCATGAAAACCGCCTGGTGGCCGTCGTGGTAGCGGGCGGCCAGGGCGCGGTTGAGATTTTCGGTGTTCTGATCGACCCACGCGCTGCGCACGCTCGGCAAGACGCCGAGCAGCAGCACGTGGGTGCCGGGCAGGCGGGCGTTCAGTTCGGAGACGATCTTTTCGATGGCGGCCTCGGTTTCCGCGGCGGGCCAGTGCAATTTGCCGAAATTGTTGGCACCGATCAGCACGACGGCGGCCTTCGGGTGTATGCCGGCGGCCTCGCCGTTCTCGATGCGCCATAGTAGATGCGCGGTTGCATCGCCCTTGAAACCTAGATTGACGGCATGGCGGCCGCCGTAGAATCGTTGCCATTCGGTTTGGAAATCGGCCCATGGCGCGGGGCCGGACAATTCCCAATCCTGCGTGATGCTGTCGCCGTAAAACACCAGGTCGACAGGGCCGCGATGTAGTTCGGCTGCCTTTTCGGCCAGGCGTGCGCGCCACCAGGGGAGGTCCGCGCGGCTTAGCGGCACCGAGGCGAGGTGCGCGGGGGCGGCGGCACCAAGAAGCAGCAAGGCCAGGGCACTGCCGCGGACCTTTCCGATGAGGGAACGGAGTTTCATGCTATCAGGAACCAGGCGGCGCTCAGGGCGCCGGCGGCAATGCAGTAATAGGCGAACGGATCGAGCGCCCAGTGGTCGTGGCCGCGGAAGTACCGCATCAGGAACGCGGTGCTGGCGAAGGCTACTACGCCCGCCACCAGCGACGAGGCAGCGGCGAGCGCGAAGGTTCCGGCGGGCAGGCCCGCGTGCAGCAGCTTGGGTACTTCCTTAAGCGCCGCGGCCAGAATGATCGGCGTCGCGATCAGAAACGAGAAATGCGCCGCGGCGGCATGGTCGATGCCGCGCAGCAGGCCGCCGACGATGGTCGCGCCGCTGCGCGAAATGCCCGGCAGCAGCGCCAGACTTTGCCATAGACCGATCGTCAGCGCGTCCGTCGGCGTGAGGCTGGCGATCGCGCGCTGTTCGGTGGTGAGCGGACGGCGGCGCAAGCGCTCGCCGAAGAGCAGCAGAAATCCGTTGGCGATCAGGAACAGCGCCGCGAGCAGCGGGGTGCCAAACAGGGCGCGCAGCCGGTGTTCCAGGGCGAAGCCGAGCACGGCGGCGGGGATCGTGGCAATGACCAGCAGCCACAGGATGCGGCGGCTTTCGCGCACGCGGTGGGCATCGAGCAGGCCCAAATTGCCGAGGGCGAGCGCCCACCAGTCACGCCAGAAATACAGCAGGAGGGCAGCCGCGGTGCCGAGATGGAGCATGACCAGGAAGGGCAGGAAGGCGGTGCCGTGCTGGTCGAGCTGCCAGCCGAGCAGGCGCGGCAGGATGACGGCGTGGCCGAGTGAACTGACCGGGAAAAGCTCCGTCGCGCCCTGGAGGACGGCAATTACCATGGCCTGAATTGCCGTCATGCGTCGGCGGACTCCTGAAAGCGCGCGGCCCGCTTAGCAGGGTGGTGGGGGTTTCGGAAGGCGACAGGGGTAGGTAGGCCAGGGGCTCTGCCCCTGGACCAAGCTGGGGCCAGTAGGCCCCAGACCCCAATTTTATTTGTTCCGAGCGTGGCATCGGCTGCGAGCCAATCAGCCGGACTCCCGCCGCGCAGCGCTAACGCAGGCGGCGGCACGCCGTCGGGGGTCCAGGGGGCGGAGCCCCTGGCCTTCCTTTCCTCGCTAAACCGCCCCGTCGAGGCGCGGATAGTCAATGTAGCCTGCCTCGGCGCCGCCGTACCAGGTTTCGCGGTTGGCTTCGGTCAGTTGCGCATCGATGCGCAGGCGGGTGACCAGGTCGGGGTTGCCGAGCCAGGGGCGGCCGAAGGCGACCAGGTCGGCGGTGTGTTCGCGGCGGGCCTGCAATGCGAGGTCCCGGGTGTAGCCGTTGTTGGCGATGTAGAGGCCGCGGAAGCTGCGTTGCAGGGCGCCGAAATCAAAGCCGGTGGTGTCGCGCGGGCCGATGGTCTGGCCTTCGACGATGTGGATGTAGATGACGCCGATGCTGTCGAGCCGTTGCACGGCGGTGCCGAATGTCGTTGCCGGGTCGGCGTCGGCGACGTCGTTGGCGCCGCTGACCGGGGCGAGGCGCACGCCGACGCGGTCGCCGCCCCAGACGCCGACCACGGCCCGGGTTACCTCGGTGAGCAGGCGGAGGCGGTTTTCCAGCGTGCCGCCGTAGAGGTCGGTGCGGTAGTTGGTTTTGGTGCGCAGGAACTGGTCGATCAGGTAGCCGTTGGCGGCGTGGATTTCGACGCCGTCGAAGCCGGCTTTCTTGGCCGCGGTGGCGGCGTGGGCGTAGTCGGCGATGAGACCGGGGATTTCGTCGGTGCGCAGCGGGCGCGGCGTCGGGATGGGCTGAAAGCCGGTTTCGGTGAAGGCCTTGCCGCGGGGGCGGATGGCGCTGGCGGAGACCGGCAGGACGTGGCCCTGCTGCAGATCGGGGTGGCTGATGCGGCCGACGTGCCAGAGCTGGCAGTAGATCAGGCCGCCGGCTTCGTGGACGGCGTCGGTGACCAGGCGCCAGCCGGCGATCTGGGCGTCGCTGTAGATGCCGGGGGTCCAGGCGTAGCCCTTGCCCTGGGGGGAGATCTGGCTGGCCTCGCTGATGATCAGGCCGGCCTCGGCGCGCTGGCGGTAGTAGGTGGCGTTCATGGCGGTGGGGACGTCGCCGGCGGCGGCGCGGCTGCGGGTGAGCGGGGCCATGACGACGCGGTTCTGCAGGGTGAGCGGGCCGAGGCGGACGGGCTGGAAGAGGTCGGTGAGCTGGGTGACTTGGGTGTCCATCTGGGCTCCGTGAGCGCTGGTTGCTCAGGGAGAGGTATGCTGCACTGCGCCATTTTCCAGGTTTTGGTGTGGGGGGGTGTGGGGGGACCTGGGCCGCGCGGGGCCGGGATGCGGGACAGGGCGAGGGCGGCCGGTGCCTTGGGAATGCGGTGCTGCGCGCGGCGACGCGGGGTGCGGATGGATCGGTTGCGCCTGGGATGCGATTTGCACACGCCGATGGGTGGCGGTTTTCGGCGCGTGGGTTTGAGCCGCGCTGCCGCCGGTTTGGGCTTCCGCATGGCCGGACAGCATACAACCGCGCGCACTCGTTGCGGTACGCAGCGCGCGGGCGCGATGGTGTTAGTGAAACGCAACGGTATCCGGGTGGGGGCGGCGCGGATCAGGGCGGCGAGGTGGCTGGGGTTTTGGGGGTTGCTGCCAGTCGGACAGGTGGGCCGAGGGGGTCGGCGTCGGGGGCATTTGGATCGATGCCGAGATACTCGTCCGGGAGCCGGGCGAGATCCATTTCGATGCCGAGGGATTCGCAGATGATGAAGAGGAGTTCGGGGAATTCGATGGTGTGATCGGGGTCCGCGGCGAGTTCCTCGTCGGCGCGGGCGATGGTCAGGCGGAGCTCTTCGGTGCGGTTGGGGTGGTTTTCGGTGACGATGCGGAGGCCTTCGAGGAGTTTGGCGCGGCGTGGGTCGGCGCGGAGGGCGGGGTTGATGGTGCCGCGGGCGGTGGTGGGGGCGTCGGCGAGGTGGGCTTCGATGGCGATCAGCTCGCGGATGGCGGCGGCCAGGCGGATGAAGAGCAAGGCTGGGTCGATGGGTCTGGGGGTGCCGGGGGGCCTGGCGGGGCGCGGGGTTTTGGGAACCGCGGCCGCTGGTTGCTCCGAGGCGAGGGGTTCGCAGGGGGGCGACGGGGCTGGTTGTTTTGGCGGGTCGGCCGCGGGGGCTGGTTCGGATTCGGGGTCGGGTTCGGGTTCGGCCAGGTCGACGAGGGCGCGGGCCGCGGTGGCGCGGGCGAGCTGCATGCCGAGCTGTTCCAGCTCCGCCAACATGCGCAGGTGGCGCGCGGTGCGGTCGGCGGCTTCTTGCGGTTGGATGGGTGGGGTGGCGTTCAGGCTAGCTGAATTTGTAGGTTATCAACACTAACAATAGCGGCGGTTGGAGGGGTGGGCAAGGGGTTTTTTGGAGCGGTGGGGGTTTACGCCCAGGCTGAGGCGGGGCGGCGGTTGGGCGCGTAGCGTTTGTTCAACTACGCCAGCGGCGTATAGTAGTTTTTTGTGCGGTATGTGTTCGACCCCGCCAAGGACGTGTCTAACCTTGCCAAGCACGGCGTTTCGCTTGGGTTGGCTGAGGTTTTGTTTTCCGGACGCATGTGTCGGTGGCGGATGATCGGTTCGATTATGGCGAAGTTTGTGAGGTCGCGTTCGGCTACGTCGAGAGTCGCTTGTTTGTTTGTGTTTACGTGGACCGGGGTGGCGATCGGCGGGTGATTTCGCTGCCTCGCGCGAACAGTCGGGAGGTTGGGGCGTTATGGCGAAAGCATTGAGCGCGGGGGCGCGGTGCGCCCTGGCGACGACGGATTGGGGCCGCGTGGATGCAATCAGTAATGCGGATATTGCCGCGCAGATCGCGGGCAATCCGGACGCGGCACCCGACATGGCGCCGGAAGTCGATGGGCGGGCGATCAGGCGGGCGGCGGGCATGACGCAGGCGCAGTTTGCGGCGGCCTACGAGTTCAGTGTGCGGACGGTGCAGGACTGGGAGCGGGGCGCCAAACGGCCGAGCGGGCCGGCAAGGACGCTTTTGCGAGCGATCAAGG
>JAATGE010000454.1 GCA_015654825.1 Rhodospirillales bacterium | reverse complement strand
TCGAGCAGCGTCTCCTGCTCCTCCACTTCGGCCGGCTCCTGTTTGCGCAGGCGGATGATCTGCCGCAGCACTTTTACGTCGAACCCGGCCGATTTGGCCTCGGCGTAGATGTCCTTAATGTCGTTCGCGAGTGCCTTGCGCTCTTCCTCGAGCCGCTCGATGCGCTCGACCAGGCTGCGCAACCGGTCAGCCGCGATACCGCCCGTCTTGGTCTCTTTTTCGGCGACGTCCGCAGCCATAGCGCATTCCCAGCATAAGGAGGGGCCGGCGGATAGACCCCAGCGCCCCCCCGGTCAATCCAGGTGGCGCGGCCAAATGAACAAAAGTTTTTTGGTGCTTTTTTTCAAAAAAGAACTTCTGTCTATTCCGTAACGGACGACCCAGCCGCGAACGCCGCCTGCTGCTCCGGGCTCGCCTGTTTCTGATAGCGCGCCTGCCATTCCTTATAGGGCATGCCGTAAACGATCTCGCGCGCGTCGGGATCGCTGATGGTGAGGCCGCGTTCGGCCGCTTCCTCGCGGTACCAGCGGCTAAGGCAGTTTCGGCAGAAGCCGGCCAAATTCATCAGGTCAATGTTCTGCACATCGGTGCGTTCGCGCAAATGGGCCAGCAGGCGGCGGAACGCGGCGGCCTCCAGGTTGTTGCGGGTATCGGGATCGAGGTCGGGGATCGGCATGAGGCACCTCCGTCTGTGCCGGGCCAACATGGCGTCGGTGGGGCTTGTTCGCCATACTCGGGCACTGTCCGGGAGAGCCGATTGGCACGCGAGACCGACCTGCTGCGCCAATTGTTCGATGCGGCGTTGCGCGCTGCGGATCCGGCCGTGGTGCTGCCCCCTGCCCTGCCGGAAAAGCCCGCCGGGCGCTGCGTCGTGGTCGGCGCCGGCAAGGCGGCGGCCACGATGGCGGCCGCAGTGGATCGGGCATGGCCGGACGTGGCGCTGTCCGGCGCCGTTGTCACACGCTACGGCCACGCGGTGCCGGCGGGGCGCATTGAGGTGCTGCAGGCCGGGCATCCGGTGCCGGACGCGAACAGCGAGGCCGCTGCGCGGCGTATGCTGGCCGCCGTGCAGGGACTGGGTCCCGACGATCTGGTGCTCGCACTGATTTCCGGGGGTGGTTCGGCGGTCATGGCGCTGCCGGCGCCCGGCCTGACGCTGTCGGGCAAGGCCGCGATTACCCGCGCTCTGCTGGCCAGCGGCGCCAGCATCGCGGAGATTAACGCGGTGCGCCGGCATGTCTCGGCCATCAAGGGCGGGCGGCTGGCGGCAGCAGCGACCCCGGCGCGCGTGGTCACGCTGGCGATCAGCGACGTGCCGGGCGACGACGCGGCCTCGATCGCCAGCGGCCCCACGGTCGCCGACCCGACCACCGAAGCGGAGGCGCGGGCGATCATGGCGCGGTACCGGATAGAGCTGCCGGAAAGTGCGCGGCCGTTGCCGGCGACGCGCCATGTGGTCGGCGAGTTCCGGCTCGTCGCGACACCTTTGATGGCGCTGCGGGCCGCGGCGGAGGCCGCCAGCGCCGCCGGTGTTCGGGCGCTGATCCTCGGCGACGCGATCGAAGGCGAGGCGCGGGAAGCGGGGCGCGTGTTCGCCGGCGTCGCACTTTCATGCCGCGCGCACGCGACGCCGGCAGCGGCGCCGGCGGTTCTGCTCTCCGGCGGCGAGACGAGTGTCATGATCGGCGACGACGATGCCGGGCGCGGAGGGCGCAATACCGAGTTGCTGCTGGCCCTGTCGTTGCAACTTTCGGGCGCACCCGGCATCCATGCGCTGGCCTGCGACACCGACGGCATCGACGGCACCGAGGACGCCGCCGGCGCGATCGCCACGCCGACCACGCTGGCGCGGGCGCGACGGGCCGGTCTCGACCCGCCGGCGATCCTGGCGGCGCATGATAGCTACAGCCTGTTCGCCGCACTCGGCGATCTTGTTGTCACCGGGCCGACACTGACGAATGTAAATGATTTTCGCGCCATACTGATCGTCTGACGAAACAGAGGATTGCCGCATGTCCGCCCCGCACCGGCTGCGCCGCCACCGCCGCACCAAGATCGTCGCGACGCTGGGGCCTTCCAGCAGCAGCCCCGAAATGATCGAGCGCCTGTTCCGCACCGGCGCCGACGTGTTCCGGCTGAATTTTTCGCATGGCACCCACGCCGACCATGCCGCGAACATTGCGATCGTGCGCGCATTGGAAGCGACGACCGGGCGGCCGATCGGGCTGCTCGCGGACGTGCAGGGGCCGAAACTGCGCATCGGGCGGTTCGGCGGTGGCCGCGTGCACCTGAGCCAGGGCCAGGAATTCCGGCTGGATATGGATCCCTCCCCCGGCAATGCGCGCCGCGTGCAGTTGCCGCACCCGGAAATCCTGACCGCCGCGACCACCGGAACGACCTTGCTGCTCGACGACGGCAAACTGCGGCTGCGCGTCAGCCGCAACCGCGGCGACCATCTGGAATGCGAGGTACTGACCGGCGGCGCGCTGTCGGACCGCAAGGGCGTCAATGTGCCGGATATTGTGTTGCGCATTCCGGCGTTGACGGTGAAGGATCGCGTGGATCTCGACTTCGCGCTAGAGCGCGGCGTGGATATAACAGTATGCTTCACCGGCAGCGAGAGCGATTATCGTATTAAAGGTTACATAGATGTTTTAAAAGCCCTAGCTGAGGAGTGGGGCATTGCTAGTAAGGTACGATTTCTTGGGTTTATTCCGCGAGCAGATCAATTAGCCCTAATGAATGGCGCCGAATACGTAATTCAACCCTCTTTATTCGAGGGATGGTCGACGGTAATCGAGGACGCTAAAGCG
>JAATGE010000564.1 GCA_015654825.1 Rhodospirillales bacterium | reverse complement strand
GAAGGCGCTGCACCGCGAGGAGCCGCAGGTGCCGGTGGTGATGATCAGCGGGCACGGCACGATCGAAATGGCGGTGACGGCCATTCAGCAGGGGGCTTACGATTTTCTGGAAAAGCCGTTCCAGACGGATCGCATGCTGCTGGTGATCAGGCGGGCGCTGGAGAGTGCGCGGCTGCGGGCGGAGAACGCGGAGCTGCGGCTGCGGGCGGGGCCGGAAACCACGCTGAGCGGGGGCTCGCCGGCCATTCACGCGGTGCGGGGGCAGATCGAGCGGGTGGCGCCGACCGGCTCGCGGGTGATGATTTCGGGGCCGGCGGGCAGCGGCAAGGAAGTGACGGCGCGGATGATCCATTCGCGGTCGCGGCGGGCCGATGGGCCGTTCGTGGTGCTGAATTGCGCCATTCTCAATCCCGGGCGTTTCGAGGAAGAACTGTTCGGTATCGAGGCGGGGAACGATCCGGCGGCGGCGCCGCGGCGGGCGGGCGTGCTGGAGCGCGCGCATACCGGGACGCTGCTGCTCGATGAAGTTTCCGATATGCCGATGGAGACGCAGGGGAAGATCGTTCGGGCGCTGCAGGCCCAGACTTTCGAGCGGATCGGCGGTTCGTCGCGGGTGAAGGTCGATGTGCGGGTGCTTTCGACAACCAATCGGGATTTGCCGACGGAGATCGCGGCGGGGCGGTTTCGCGAGGACCTGTTCTATCGGCTGGCGGTGGTGCCGCTGAAGCTGCCGAGCCTGAAGGAGCGGCGGGAGGATATTCCCGAGCTGGCGCGGTATTTCCTGGAGCGGGCGAAGGATACTTCCGGCATGCCGGGGCGGGAGCTTTCGGCGGATGCGCTGACGGCGATGCAGGCTTATGACTGGCCGGGGAATGTGCGGCAGTTGCGCAACCTGATCGACTGGCTGCTGATCATGGCGCCGGGGGCTGCATCCGAGCCGATCCGCGCGGATATGCTGCCGCCGGAGATCGGGCAGGGGGCGCCGGCGCTGCTGAATTTCGATCCGACGGCGGATGTGATGGCGCTGCCGTTGCGCGAGGCGCGGGATTTGTTCGAGACGCAGTATTTGCAGGCGCAGCTTTTGCGCTTTGGGAACAATATCAGTCGGACGGCGGGGTTTGTGGGGATGGAGCGGAGCGCGCTGCATCGCAAGTTGAAGCAGTTGGGGGTGCATGGGTCGGAGGAGAAGGCGGGGGTTGTTTAGGGGGGGGCGCAACATTCCGATGTAACGGGCGGGTAGGACGAGGCTGCGTCCGGGCCCGCTCGGTTACAGTTTGGCGATGGCCCGGTATTTGCGAGTAGTTGCGATTGTGCCATCCACGCGGCGGAAATGCGCCACGTTTCCTGGCGAGCCGAGGACGACGCGTGTACCCAGCCGCCGTGTCTTTTCCGCCATTGCACGCGTCGTCCCGCCAGGTTCCACGCAGCCGCCCGCCGCGACGGGAATTGGCTGTTTCCGCGGCGCTGCATGCGGCGGCGCTGGCGGCGATGCTGCTTTGGCCGCGGCATCCGGGGCCACCGGGGGCGCCGCAGGACCCGGGATTTGAAATGATGTACGATACCGGGGCGCGGGCGCCTGATGCGGTGCCGGCGCCGGGGCCGACTGTGCAGGCGCCGAACGGTGCGGTGATGGCGCCGGCGCAGGCCGGGGAGGCAACGCCGCAGGAGCCGAACGTCAATCTGTTTACGGCCGAGGAGCAGCCGATGCCGCCGGCGCCGCCGCCGCCGGACTATGCCCCGATGCAGGCATTGCCGCCGCCGCCGCCGCCGCGGCCGAGCCGGTCGCGGGCAGCCGCGGCGGCACGGGGGACGGGCGTGAGGCACAACCCGTTCGGATCGCCTTCCGGCACTGTTGCCGACTCGCGCAATACGCAGGCGCCGGGGGCGGAGGCGGCTACCGGCACGACGCTCTCGATGGGGGCGTTCGCGCATGGCGGGCAGGCGATGGATGCCACGGCCCATATCAGCATGCCGGGGGCGCACGGCGATTACGACGACATCCTGTTCGAATACGCGGTGCGGCATTTGTCGTATCCGGAGAATGCGGCCAGCAACGACGAATCCGGGACCGTGATTATTCGGGTGCGGATTGCGCGGGACGGCACCGTGACGGATGTCAAATTGCTGAAATCCTCGGTTTACCGCGTGCTGGACCTCAATACGATGGATGTTTACCGCAACAAGAAAATGCCGCCGCTGCCCGACGATATCACGGGTGCGACGCATGATTTCACCTTGGCGGTGGAGTACGATCTGATTATCAATTACCGCTGAGGTGTCGGGCGGCGCGGATGCTGTGGTTTCGCTGCCAGGCGATCTTTCGGTGGGCGGGCCCTGGCCATCCGGCCTCGGTGCGGGAATATCGGGGCGATCGGCTACATCTGACAGGGACCAACGCGAGCATGACTTTATCGAATGGGCGCAAATCGATTTTCATCACGGGCGCGGCCTCCGGCATCGGGCGGGAGACGGCGCGGCTGTTTGTCGCAAAAGGCTGGTTCGTCGGGGGCTACGATGTGAGCGTCGGCGGGCTGGAAAGGCTGCGGGACGAGCTTGGGGCGGAAAACTGCGTGATGCGCAGGCTCGATGTGACGGACCGCGCGGATTACCAGGCGGCGCTGGCGGAGTTCGCGAGTGCCACGGGCGGGACGCTCGATATTCTGTACAATAATGCGGGCATCGGGCGGGGAGGGAAGTTCGCGGAGCAGAACTGGGACGACATCATGGCGGTCGTCAATATCAATTTTGTTGGCGTTCTGATCGGTATTCATGCGGCGATCGGGCTGCTGAAGGCAACGCCGGGGTCGCTGTGTTTTACGACTTCGTCGTCGTCGGCGACTTATGGGATGCCGGGCATTGCCGTTTATTCTGCAACGAAACATGCGGTGAAGGGGCTGACCGAGGCGCTGGCGGTGGAATTCAAGGAATTGGGGGTGCGCGCGGCCGACGTGCTGCCGGGCTTGATCGATACGGCGATCGTGCCCGAAGGCGTGACCGGGGCGGCGCCGAAGGAAGGCATGTTCCGCTTGCATCCGCCGATGGAAGTGGCGGAGATCGTTTGGGAAGCGTACCACAGCGACCGGCTGCACTGGTACGTGCCGCCGGAGATCTTCGAATTGGACAAGGCGGCGACGCTGGCGCCGGAACAGACACGCGACCAGATGGCCAGTGGGGCGTTTTTTACGAGCCTGCGGGCTGGGGCGAGTGGGATGGGCGAGTGAAGGGTAGGTAAGGCCAGGGCTCTGCCCTGGACCCGCTGGGGCCAGTAGGCCCCAGACCCCACTTTCTGGGGGGACGCGAAGCCGGAAATCCATGGTGCGAACTGGCTTC
>JAATGE010000287.1 GCA_015654825.1 Rhodospirillales bacterium | reverse complement strand
TTTCGAATCGAATCTTCAGCTTCCTGTTGTCAGAGCTCAGAAATCCCTTACGTTCGCGCTTATGGGGCTCTGCCCCTGGACCAAGCTGGGGCCAGTAGGCCCCAGATCCCATTTTTGTCGGTTCCGAGCCTCACATCGGCTGCGAGCCAATGGCCAGACCCGCGGTTTGGCGAGGTTCGTACAGAAGACTCCCGCCGCGCAGCCCTAGCGACAGCGGCGGCACGCCGTCTGGGGTCCAGGGGGCGGAGCCCCTTGGTCGGCGAAGCCACCAGAACTCAAACTCATTGATTCGTTCTGTAATACCAACGGCCTTAGATTTTTACCTGTCAAAGGCCAGGGCAGAGAGCCTGTGAATTTTTGACCGGCAGCAGATACAACTTGCGGAAACGGCCGAGCTAAACCGGGCGTGACGGGTTACGGCGGCACTAGCTCGCCCAAAGGCCCCAAAAAACAGCCGAAAAACGCGCTTTTTTGCCGGTTGCCCACAGCTGAAGACGGACTGGCAAAAAATCACAAACTCAGAGCCCTGGCCTTGGTCCAAACCCCACGAGCGCTGCGCGGCTTCTGCTCTCGCTACAGTGGGAAATGTTAATGGAAGAATCTACAATAAATCGACGCACTGCTTGAAATTAACGAATAAAGAACGCTATAGCTCCTCATACTTGAGCCGGTTAGTATGAGAACACCGCCCATTATGACGGGCCCTGGAGCGCGGGAATGATTCACACGACAAGCATTGTCTACCCGCTCTCCGGTCTTCTCGTTGGCATCATTGTCGGGCTCACAGGCGTCGGCGGCGGTTCATTGATGACGCCGCTGCTGCTCGCGTTCGGCGTCCACGCCACCACCGCCGTCGGCACCGACCTGCTCTACGCCGCGGTCACCAAGACCTTCGGCACGGCCATGCATAACGCCGGCAATACGGTGGACTGGAAGATCGTTCGCCGCCTCGCGCTTGGCTCGGTGCCGGCCACCGCCTTAACCATCTACGGCCTTTCCTACATCGGCGCGCAGTCCAAGGAAGTCACCGCGACGATCAAGTTCGTGCTCGGCGTCGCACTGCTGCTGACCGCGATTTCGATCTTCCTGCGCAAGCCGCTCGCCGACTTCGTGGCGCGGCGCTTCGGCGAGCCCTCCGACCGTCAGGCGGCGCGCATGACGGTCGTCAGCGGCATCGTACTGGGCATCCTGGTATCGCTGTCCTCCGTCGGCGCGGGCGCCGTCGGCGTCACCGTGCTGATCCTGCTCTACCCGCGCATCCCGCTGGTGCGCATCGTCGGCTCCGACATCGCCCACGCAGTGCCGCTGACCGTGGTCGCGGGTTTCGGCCACTGGCTGCTCGGCGACGTGAATTTCGCGCTGATGGGTTCCCTGCTGATCGGCTCCATACCCGGCATCCTGGCCGGTAGCTGGCTGGCGCGCCGGGTGCCGGAGGCCGGGCTGCGGCCGGCGCTGGCCACCGTGCTGCTGGTGGTAGGGGCCAACCTCGTCAAACTGTTTTGACCGTCACGCACCTCGACCGCGGCGACGGCGTCCGGCTCGCCGCCGCGGCAACGCCGGGCCGCGCCCCCACCCTGGTATTCCTGCCCGGCTTCATGAGCGACATGACCGGCGACAAGGCGGTCGCCGTTGAAGCCTGGTGCCGCGCCCACGGCCAGGCCTGCCTGCGGCTGGATTACGCCGGCCACGGCCAGAGCGGCGGGCGTTTCGCGGACGGCACCATCGGCAGCTGGACCCGGGATGCGCTGTTCCTGATCGACCGCCTGGCCGGCGGCACGATCGTGCCCATCGGCTCCTCGATGGGCGGCTGGATTGCGCTGAATGTGGCGTTGGCCCGCGCCGACCGCGTTGCCGGCCTGATCGGCATCGCCGCCGCGCCGGACTTTACCGAGGATCTGATCGCCGCCTCCCTGGCACCGGAAGCACGCGCCGCGCTGCAGCGCGACGGTGTGCTGCGCGTTCCCAGCGCCTATGGCGGCGAACAAGTGATTACGCGCGCCCTGATCGAGGACGGCCGCCTCCATCTGCGGCTGCGTGCCCCGATCGCGCTGCCCTGCAAGGTGCGCCTGCTGCACGGCATGCTGGACCCCGACGTGCCCTGGCGCACCGCGCTGCGCATCGCGGAGTGCCTGGAAAGCGCCGACGTGCGCATCACCCTGATCAAGGACGGCGCGCACCGGCTGTCGCGCCCGCAGGATATCGCCCTGCTACTGGAGACTATCGCCGCGCTCCTCGGCCAGGATGGCGGCTAGCCCCTCGCGGTAGCTCGGATAGCGCCAGGCGATACCCAGCGCTGCCTTGGTTCGCGCCGACGCGACGCGGCGGTTCTCGGCCCAGAAACTGCGGGCCATGTCGCCCATCTCCGCCCATGCGGCAGCGAACATCACCTCGGGTGGCGGCGGCACGCCGAGCAACCGCGCCGCCTCGGCCACCACCTCGGCGCTTTCCGCCGGCATGTCGTCGGCGAGATTGAGCACGCGCACCCCGTCCGGGGGCCGCGCCATCGCCGCCAGTATCGCGCCTGCGATGTCGTCGCGATGGATCCGGCCGAACGCATGGCCCGGTTTGACGATGCGCCGGGCCCGGCCGGAGCGCACATCGTCGAGCGCCGATCGGCCGGGGCCGTAGATGCCGGCAGGCCGCGCCAGATCGAGCGCTCGATTTACCGTC
>JAATGE010000553.1 GCA_015654825.1 Rhodospirillales bacterium | reverse complement strand
TCGCCATGTTCCGGGCGCAGTAAGCTCTCGCGCATCATCGGCGTGAGGTACGGGGACACCATGGCCGAAATGATCACGTTGATCGACACCGTCATGGCGAATTCGCGGAACAGGCGGCCGACGATGCCGCCCATCAGCAGCAGCGGGATGAACACGGCGATCAGCGACACGCTGATCGAGACGATGGTGAAGCCGATTTCGCCGGCGCCCTTCAACGCCGCTTCCAGCGGGCGCTCGCCGTTCTCGATATGCCGGTGGATGTTTTCCAGCATGACGATGGCGTCGTCGACGACGAAGCCGACCGCGATCGTCATGCCCATCAGCGACAGATTGTCGAGGCTGTAGCCGAGCAGGTACATCGCCCCGAACGTGCCGACCAGGGCCAGCGGCACCGTGACGCTCGGGATGATGGTGGCCCACAGGCTGCGCAGGAACAGGAAGATCACCATCACGACGAGGGCGATGGAGAGCATCAGCGTGAACTCCACGTCGCTGACGCTGGCGCGGATGGTCTGCGTGCGGTCGACGATGGAGAATACATGGATGGTCGGCGGAATGCTGGCTTCCAGCCGCGGCAGCATCGCCTTGATGCGCTCGACGGTGGCGATCACGTTGGCGCCGGGCTGCTTGAACACCACGAGGATGACGCCCTTGTGGCCGTTCTGCCAGGAGATCAGTTCGCGGTTCTGCGGGCCGCGCGACGCGGTGCCGATGTCGCGCACGCGCACCGGCGCGCCGTTGCGATAGGCGATCACAAGATTGCCGTACGGATCGGGCGTGGTGAGCTGGTCGTTGGCCTGTACCGTGAGCGAGCGTTCCGGGCCGTCCAGGCTGCCTTTCGGGCTGTTGACGGTGGCCTGCGTCAGCGTCTGGCGCACATCCTCGAGCGTCATGCCCATGGCGGCGAGCTTGCCGGGATCGACATCGATGCGGATGGCGGGCTTTTGCTGGCCGCCGACCGCGATCTGGCTGACGCCGGAAATCTGGCTGAGCTGCTGGCTGAGAATATTCTCGGCGTAGTCGTCGACCGTGGTCAGCGGCACGTCGTCGCTCTGCACGGCCATGATGAAGATCGGCGAATCCGCCGGGTTCACTTTTCGCAATGTCGGCTGGCTGGGCAGGTTCTTCGGCAACTGCCCCTGCGCGGCGTTGATCGCTTCCAGCACGTCGGTCGCGGCGTTGTCGACGCTGCGGTCGAGGTCGAACTGCAGCGTCACCGAACTGGTGCCGAGCACGTTGACCGAGGTCAGCTGCGCCAGGCCGGGGATCTGGCTGAACTGGGTTTCCAGCGGCTCGGCGACCGAGCTCGCCATGATTTCCGGGCTGGCGCCGGGATAGGTCGCGGTGACCGTGATGGTGGGGAAATCGACCTGCGGCAGCGGTGCCACCGGCAGCAGCGGATAGGTCGCGATGCCGACAAGGAAAATCGCCGCCATCAGCAGCGAGGTGCCGATCGGGCGATTGATGAACGGGGTGGAAATGCTCATTCGCGCGGACTTCTTACCCGGCGGCCTGGGGGTGCGGATCGACTTTTTCGCCCACGTTCACGCGCACCTGCCCCGCCACGATGACTTCCTCTCCGCCGTTCAGGCCCTGGGTGACCACCGCCTGGCCGTCACCCTCGTAGCCGGTCTTCACCTCACGGCGCTGTGCCACGTGGTCCGGAGTGACGATATAAACGTATAGACCGTCCGGTCCGTGTTGGATCGCGTTGGCCGGTACGCTCACGGCGTTGTGCGCGATCGAAAGCTGGATCCGCGCGGCGACGAACTGGCCGGGCCACAGCGCGCGGTCGCTGTTATCGAACGTCGCCTTCAGCGCGATGGTGCCGGTCGTGGTGTCGATGCTGTTGCTCGGGGTCAGCAGCGTGCCCTTGGAGAGCAGCTTGCCGCCCTCGTTGGCGTAGGCCAGCACCAGCGGGCCCGGGCCGCTGCCGGCGGCCTGCATGGCGGCGCGAACCCGCGGGAATTCGCTCTCCGGCAGCGTGAACACCAGGGAGATCGGGTGCACCTGGGTGATCGTGACGATGCCGGTGGTGTCCGTCGCGTGGATCAGGTTGCCGATATCGACGAGGCGCAGGCCGACCACGCCCTCGATCGGGCTGGTGATGTGGCAGAACTGCACGTTCAGCGCGGCCGCCTGGATCGACGCGTCATCGCCCTGCAGCGTGGCGTTCTGCTGGTTGACCAGGGCCTGCTGGGTGTCGAGCTGCTGGCGGCTGGCGAAGTTGGTGCGGGCCAGCGAGGCGAAGCGCGCGAGGTCGAGGTTCAGGTTGACGAGCTGGGCGGCATCGGCGGCGCGTTTGGAGAGGGCCTGGTTAAGGATTGCCTGGTAGGGTCGCGGATCGATTTCGGCGAGCGGGTCGCCGGGCTTGACGTCCTGACCCTCGACAAATTCGATCTTGTCGAGGGTGCCGTTGACGCGGGCGCGCACCAGCACGCTGCGGTAGGCCTGCACGGTGCCGACGCCGGTGGCGAAGATCGGCACATCGCGGCGCACCGAGGGCGCTACGGTGACCGGTGGCGCCAGGGTTTGTGCGGCCGCGCCACCGCCGAGCGTGATCAAGGCGGCAACGATCGGCAAAGTCCATGGCCAAGGGCGGCGCATGTGGCGTCTCTCCGGGTAGGGTTGCGAGGGCCACAGGGCCGCAGCAGAAGGCTGTGAGCGGCATTTAGGCGGCGCGCCGCGCCGGGAACAGGGGCCCCCCGCAGGGCAGACAGGCGACAAAAGGTATCAGCCGCAACGGCCAAGGCCGCGCCATGGATGGCGGCCTCGCGGCGTTTTGGCCGTCACGCGAATGTGCTCGGGGGATAAGGCAAGGTTGAAGGCCAGGGCTCTGCCCTGGACCCGCTGGGGCCAGTAGGCCCCAGACCCCGCTCTTTGGGGGGACGGCGACGCCCGAAAGGTCGCGGCTGGTACAGGCTTCGCCGGGGAGACGATGGAAAGCCGCGCAGCGCTAAATGGGGTCTGGGGACTGGTCCCCAGCGGGTCCGGGGCAGGGCCCTGGCCTTTTTATCTTGGCCTAGCGAATGAGTGGCGGGGCGCTCATCGCCAGCCGCACGGGCATGGTACGATAGGCGTCGAGTGTACGGCCGATGCCGCCTGGCGCGGCGCGCAGGCCAACCGTGCGGGTAAAGCCCGTGGATGGACGCGGCGCGGAGGCCACCTGGATTGGCGCCTTTGCCGGTGGGGGCGCCTTTGTGGGTGCCGACGCTACTGCATGCGGCTTGGCTTGCGGCTTGATCGGCGCGGGCGCCGCTGCGGCCGGGGGCGTGGGGTCGGACATGTCAGCGGGCAGCGCCTGGTCCGGCTCTGCCCAGGCGGCCAGCACCTTCTGTTGGTAGGAGGCGCCGAGCAGCGGCGTGCTGGAATGATAGGCCGCGGCCGCGCGCGGCCAGCTGCCGGTCTGCGCATGCAGCGACAGCAGGAAACGCGCGGCGTAGGCGGCATTGCTGACCGGGTCGAACGCCTGCTCGACGCTGGCGAACGCCTCCGGATGATAAAACAGGTTGACCTGCAGGCAGCCGACATCGAGCGACCGTACGCCTTGGGCCTGGAACTGGTGGACCGCGGATACCGCCTCCGCCTTCGTGGCATAGAAATGGCCGATGCCGGCGGCATTGACCGTCCATGGCCACGGCGCGACGGTACCGCTGCCGGTCACCCTGCGGCCGGATTCGACCCGGCCGATGGCGGAAAGGAACGCGTCGGGGATGCGCGTTACTGCCTCCGCGGCGGCAATCGCACTATAACATAGGCGCGCCTGGGCGCTGTCGAGCGCGGGCACCGAGGCGGACGCAGGGGTACTCACGGCGGTTGCCGCGACGCCGTTGGCGGCGGCGCCGAGCACCAGGGACCTCATGCAGAAGCGGTAGCTGAGCGCGAACATCCGGGCGAGCGTAACCGGGCCGGGTTTCCAGCAGATGAAGGCGTGCCAACGCCGTGTACCTACACACTAAAGTCGTAATTTGCTGCATCGCAAAAAAAGCTTGCGTCAAGCCGGAAGCGCACCTAGATTGTGCATCGCAGCGTCGCTTCGGCACGCTGCTTCTTGGACGTTTCCTCCCTAAACTTGGCGGCACTGCAAAGTGCCGCCATTTTTTTTGCCGATTTTTCCGACCGCAGCCGGCTCGCGCGCGTGCGGCCCTGCGATTTTGCGGCGCGGCCTTGGCGGCACAACCTGAGCGTGTGGCGTGGGTTAACAAACGCCTGAATATCGGGAATTCACGGGGAATTTATACATAATCAGCTCTTAATATAGACAATTGGCTTGCGTGCCGCCAACTGTTCGATTATCTTTGTAGTCAGAAGCGGCCACCGTCCGGGTGGCGCAGTGCAGGCCGTTCGGACCCGCAAACAGTCTGAATATTTCCGCGGAGCAATCAAATGAAGCACATCGACAAATTGCGCGTACTTCTTCGCGAACGTCGCGCCGTCACCGCCCTCGAATACGGCATCATTGCCGGCGTGCTCGGCCTTGTGCTGATCGTACTGTTCAAGAACCTCGGCTCCACGCTGAGCACGCTGTTCAGCACAATCGGCAAGAGCATCTAGCCGCGGTTGTGCAACCATGCTGTTGCGCAAGCGGGTTATACAAATTTACGTGAGCGTGTCCATATATCGCGACAAGCCATTACGTTTTGATATATGACCGTCCGGCGCACAAGTGTGTGGACGCAGGGTCGCCAAAAACGTCAAGACGACGAAATTGTGCGATGCCAGACAGACCATTGGGGGAGTACATCGCATGATAAGCTGGAACAAAGTCACCGCCGATCTCGCCAACGACCGGCGCGCGGTCACCGCACTCGAGTACGGCATTATCGCCGGCGTGCTCGGCCTCGTGCTGATCATTATCTTCCAGAGCTTCGGCACCACGCTGAGCACGCTGATGAGCACGATCGGCAAGAGCATCTAGCCTCGATTTTCGCGTAACGAACGCCGCGGTTCCACGCCGGTCCGTCACGCGGGAGGCGCATTGGTACGGGGGAGCCTTGCGCCCGGTCCGCCATTCTTCCGGTGGAATGCGGCGCGCAGTGTTCGATGCGCAGCGTCGTTCGCTATAGTGCGTCCAAAGTAGCTTGTGGGCAATGCAATTGTGGGGACGTGTCCCCGGCGGGTCCAGGGCGATGCCCTGGCCTTCGCCGCATCGCTTACAGCGACAAGGTGATTTCGGCGAGCACCGGCACGAGAGCGGCAGCGTCCTGCGCAAGGCGCGTGAAGCCGGCGCGTTTCTCGAGCGTCGTCTCATTCATGTAGAGGCGCCTCGCGAATTCGATCTGCAGCGCGTGCACATTGCGCCGCGGCCGGCCGTAATGGCGCGTGACGTAGCCGCCCGCATAAGGGTCGTTGCGCCGCGTTAAATAGCCGTGCCCGGCAAAGAACGTTTCCACGCGGCGCACCAGCGGCGCGGCACAGGCGGCACCGTACGCGTCGCCCAGCACGACGTCGGGGGGCGGCGCCAGCGTCGCCGTGGCGCTGCTCGGCATCGAATGGCAGTCCACCAGGACGCAGACACCGAAGCGCTCGAGGGTCGCCTCGACCAGGGCCGCGAGCGCCGCGTGATACGGCTCCCAATAGCCGCGCACCCGGCGCTCCGCTTCGGCGAAGCGCAGCCGAATGCCGTAAATCGCCTCGCCGTTGGCGACGACGCGGGCAATGGTGCCGAAACCTGCGCCGACGCGCGGGCTCGTCGTATTCACCCACGGCGGCAGCGCGTCCTCGAACATCGCCGGATCAAGTTCCCAGGCCTCGCGGTTCACGTCGCAGAACGCGCGCGGGAAACTCGCCGCCAGCAGCGGCGCGCCGAGTGCCGGGATGGCGGCGAAGATCTCGTCGACGTAGCTGTCCTCGCTGCGGCGGAGCGTGAGCTCATCGAGCCTGGCGGTGGCGACGAATTCCGGCGTGTAGGCGCGGCCCGAATGGGCGGAGGCGAAAACCAGCGGCAGTGTTTGTTCCGGGGGCGCATGGATCGTGTAGCACGGCGCGACAGAGGAACCCGGTGTGGTTGGGTCGATCGGGCCGGGGGCGTCTTGTGTCAGGCTGTCCATATCGAGTTGCGACTGTCCGCCATCGCCTGCCAATCCTGTTCGCGCGGCCGCATTGAAGCGGGCCGCGCGGCCGCGCGCAACAACCCCGCGTGTCGGCGGTGGCGCTGCGCCCCGGTCATGGCAGCTTGCGCCGGCGCCCGTCCGGGTGCACCCAGCGGGCGACATGAAGGGGGCGGTTGCAGGCCGGGGCATCGATGATCATCAAGTACCGGCGGTACTGGTGTCCGCACGACAACAAACTTGTGATGGCGCAAAGCAATCGGCCCAATCACTTCGTGCACGGATTCTTCGCCATCATCACGGTCGGCCTGTGGCTGCCGGTGTGGTTGTTGCTGACGCTGAGAATGGACACCCGATTTCTCTGTACGGAGTGCGGCGGGCCTACAGGGGCGCGGCCACGGGCTACATCGCGACGCAAACGTGCTGTCGCGTCGCGCGACAGCTAGCACCGGTGCGGCTTGGCCCGGGCCGCTTCGGCAGGCGCAATGCGGGACCTAATCCATTGAAAACAATGGTGGGCGCGACAGGGATCGAACCTGTGACCCCTACCGTGTCTAGGTAGTGCTCTTCCGCTGAGCTACGCGCCCGGTTGAACGGGCGCACTGCCTAGCTTCTGATACCTGGCCACGCAAGCGGGGCGCTGGCGCGACGGCGCTGAGTTAAGGTCAGGAAGGCCAGGGCTCTGCCCTGGACCCGCTGGGGCCTGAGGCCCCAGACCCCCGATAGCGCTGCGCGGCTTTACGTCGTTCCCCGGCGAAGCCGATATCGGTGATGAT
>JAATGE010000672.1 GCA_015654825.1 Rhodospirillales bacterium | reverse complement strand
TTATTAATGGGGTCTGGGGACTTGTCCCCGTCGTGCGCAGCACGCCTCCGGCGTGACGGGTCCAGGGCAGAGCCCTGGCCTTCCTGCCCTTATTTTCGCGCCCCGGACACGGCCGCAGGAGTCAAGATTTCCGGCGGTTGGTATGAGGCGACCAAATCCGACGATTCGCGAGAACGCTACAGAAGACTCCTGCCGCGCAGCGAGAACGTAGGCGGCGGCACGCCGTCTTGGGTCCAGGGGGCGAAGCCCCTGGCCTTCCCAGCAAACTCCACCTCGCTCATCCGGTCCGCTGCGCCAGCCCCACCTTGCTCACATGGCGGATTGTCGAATCGGACAAATCCTTCGGCGCCAGAAAGATCATTTCGAACGGCCCCACCCTGATCAGCACGCCGTCACTGAGCTTGGCCGACTCCGCGAGCCGGCGTCCGTTGACGATCGTCCCGTTCGTCGAGTCCAGGTCGGTAATCACCGCCTGGCCGTGCTGCACGGTGATCTGGCAATGCGTCCGCGACACGTCGCCGGCCGCCAGGCGCAGCGTGTTCACCTCGGTGCGCCCTATGGTGAACGGAAAGCTATCCAGCGGCACCAGCCGCGCCTCATCCGCCGGCGCCGTAATGCGCAGCGCGTAGGTCCCCGCCTCCGGCGTTCCCGCGCGCCGAAGCAGCCCCGCCAGCGCCGCCGCGATTTCCTCCATCGCCGCATGCACCCGAGGCCCCGCGTCGTCGGCCAGCGCCACGCTGAGCGCGCGCCCGGCGCAGCGCTGCAGCAGCCCAAGCCCCAGCAGGTAGGCCAGATGGTCGCGCGTCGTCTGAAAATTCTGCCCCGTGCGCTCCAGCATCAACGCCGCCATCCGGTCGGCCAGAATGCCGGAGGAAGCCGGCTGCACCAGCAAGCCATACTGGTGCTCGATCGCCGTCAGCAGCAGCGTGCGGTGCGAGGTCGAAAGCAGGTTGCGCCGCGCCTCCACCCGGCGTGCGTTACTGAGCGGGAAGCTGTCCAGCACCCGGTCCAGCAGCCCGGTCCATCCGCCCACCAGCAATCCAAGCGTCTCCAGCGCCAGCGCGCGCGCGGCCGGCGTCAGGTCCGCGGCATCGGGCAGCCGCAATCCGGGCTGCAGGTCGGGCGCCGCCCGGTCCAGCGCCTCCAGCAGCATCACCAGCGTGGCATCGTAGCGCGCCAGCAGGGCAGGGGTCGGCACGATCGTCGTCCGCGCGGCGAGCGGTGCGTCCGCCGGGTCCATGGAACAATCGCCGGCCTCCACCAGGTCGGCCACGCGATCGCGCACCGTCGCATCGTCCAGCAGCAGCACCTGGCGCGTCAGGCCGAGCAACTCGCCCAGCGGCGCGCCGTCCGGTGTTGCCTGGCCGCACAGGTGGTGAACGATGTGCCAATGGGCGCGCCGGTGCAGCCCGGGAAAGGCTTCGTGCCATCCCTCCCAATACGCTGCCAGAATGCGCACCGCGGCGCGTCCCGTGTCCAACTGGGGTTACCCTCCGTGACACATGCCGCTGTAGCAAGCGCGGGGCGAATCTGTATAGGCGAGGCATATTCCCGTCAGGATATTGTCAGAAAGCGCGCTGGATATCGTCAGGAAACGCACTGGCCGGGCTGCCCGCGCCGGCCTTTCTTTCGTCCTCCAGGGGCCGCCGCCTTGCCTCCGCCCACCCGCGCGCCGATAATGTGCGCGGGAGGTCGGCGGCGGACGGGCGCCCTGCCAACCCGGTCAGGTCCGGAAGGAAGCAGCCGCAGCGGGTCAACGCACGGGTCGATGGCCGGCCTCCCACCCATCTCGCAAATGTCCCCAGCGACCGCGGCTCAGTGACAGGCGGTAGCGTTCGGCCCCAAGGAACAACGCCGCCGATGCCCGATCTGCTTGGTGAGGACGATCCCCCGCCCCCGCCGCCCGAGGGCCCCAATCTGTTCGGCGACGCCCTCTCCCCGCCGGCGCCCCCACCGCCCGCGGCCCCGCTGGCCGGGCCGGAGGCGGTCGCCTACCGCGTGCTGGCCCGCAAATACCGCCCCACCACGCTCGACGATCTGATCGGCCAGGACGCCACTGTCCGCACCTTGCGCAGCGCCTTCGCGCTGAACCGCATCGCCCACGCCTTCATGCTCACCGGCGTGCGCGGCGTCGGCAAGACCACCACGGCCCGCATCATCGCCCGCGCGCTCAACTGCATCGGCCCGGACGGCAAAGGCGGCCCGACACCCGATCCATGCGGCGTCTGCGCCAACTGCGTGGCAATCCTCGCCGACCGCCACCCGGACGTCGTCGAAATGGACGCCGCCAGCCGCACCGGCGTCGACGACGTGCGGGAAATCATCGACGCGACGCGGTTTCGTCCGATGCAGGCGCGCACGAAGGTCTTCATCATCGACGAAATCCACATGCTGTCGCGGCACGCGTTCAACGCGCTGCTGAAAACCCTGGAGGAGCCGCCCCCCCACGTAAAATTCGTGTTCGCCACCACGGAAATCCGCAAGGTCCCGGTCACCGTGCTGTCGCGCTGCCAGCGTTTCGATCTGCGCCGCATTCCGATCGCCATGCTGGCCGCGCATTTCGACCGCGTCGCGCGCGCCGAGGGCATCGCCGCGGAGCCGGAAGCGCTCGCCGCCATCGCGCGCGCCGCCGACGGTTCCGTGCGCGACGGGCTTTCGTTGCTCGATCAGGCAATCGCGCAGGGCGACGGCGGCAACGTCACCGCCGCCCGCGTGGCCGACATGCTCGGTGTCGCCGATCGCGGCCAGGTTTTCGACCTCATGGAGGCGGTGCTGGAGGGCCGTGCGGCCGACGCGCTGGCGCTGACCGACCGTGCCTACGTACTCGGCGTCGATCTCGGCGTCCTGCTCGGCGACCTGCTGGAACTCACGCACACCCTGTCCCGCCTCAAGACCGTGCCGGCGCTGCGCACCTCGCAGGAACTCCCCGAACTGGAGCGCGTGCGTGGCGCGGCGCTGGCCGACCGCGTCGGCATTCCGGTGCTCGGCCGCGCCTGGCAGATGCTGCTGAAGGGCACCTCGGAGGTAGAAGCCGCGCCGGACCGCCGCGCGGCCGCCGAAATGGTGCTGATCCGGTT
>JAATGE010000489.1 GCA_015654825.1 Rhodospirillales bacterium | reverse complement strand
GGAAACGCGAAGCGTGTTCCACCAACCCCATTCCGTAAGCGAGCCAAATCAGTGGACCCCCTGCAACCCATCCGAGGCACCAAGGACATAATCGGCGAGGACCAGCGCCGCCACAGCCATGTCGTGACGACCGCGCGCGCCACCGCCGCGACCTACGGCCTCGACGAATGGACGACCCCCATTTTCGAGGACACCCGCGTGTTCGCCCGCACCCTTGGCGACACCTCCGATGTCGTCACCAAGGAAATGTACACGTTCGAGGATCGGGGCGGCGACAGCCTGACGTTGCGGCCGGAGAACACCGCAGGCATCTGCCGCGCGCTGGTCACCAACGGCCTCACCCAGTCGCTGCCGCAGAAAGTGTTCTATGCCGGCCCGATGTTTCGCTACGAGCGGCCGCAGAAAGGCCGCTACCGGCAATTCCACCAGATCGGTGCCGAGCTGATCGGCCCGTCCGAACCGCTCGCCGACGCGGAAATCATTGCCCTGGGCTGGGATATCCTGAACGCCCTCGGTATTGCGCACGACGTGGTTCTGGAACTGAACACGCTCGGCGATGCCGAAAGCCGCGCCGCCTACCGTGCCGCGCTGATCGGGTATTTTTCCGCCCATCGCGGCGATCTGTCCCGCGACAGCCAGGAACGGCTGGAAAAGAACCCATTGCGTATCCTCGACAGCAAGGATGAGCAGGACCGCGCGCTCGTGGCGCAAGCGCCGACGATCGCACCGTTCCTGACCACAGCCGCGGCCGATTTCTATCGGGGCGTGCAACACCAACTCGCGCTGTTCGGCATCCCGTTTGTCGAAAACCCGCGCATCGTGCGCGGCCTCGACTATTACAGCCACACCGCATTCGAATTCGTCACCACGCGGCTCGGCGCCCAGGGCACCGTCATGGCCGGCGGCCGCTATGACGGCCTGGTGGCCGAAATGGGCGGCCCGCCGACGCCCGCGGTCGGCTGGGCCGCCGGCGTCGAGCGCCTCGCCATGCTGCTGCCGGCATCGCCGCCCGCGCCACAACCGGTCGCCATAGTGCCCCTGGGCGACGCCGCGGCCGCCGCTTCGATCGGCATTCTGCAAGCCCTGCGCCACGCCGGCGTGCGCGCGGAAACCGCGTATCGCGGCAATCTCAAGCGCCGCATGGAACGCGCCAACAAGATCGGCGCCCGCGCGGCCGTGATCATCGGCGACGAAGAACTGGCAAATGGCGTCGCCACCGTCAGGGACTTTGCGTCCGGCACACAGTCAAAAATCGCGCTCGCCGATCTGCCCGCGCACCTGGCCACGCCATGAGCCTGAACCTCCACGAAAAGCTCGACCGTATCGTGCTGCGCGCGGAGGAACTGCGCGCCCTGCTGTCCCAGGCCATATCGGGCGAGGATTTCGTGCGTGCGTCACGCGAACTCTCCGATATCGAGCCGGTTGTCGCGCGCATCGACGAGCTGCGCGCCGTCGAGCAGCAAGCCGCCAACGCCGAAGCAATGCTCGCCGATCCCGAAATGCATGAGCTGGCCGAGGAGGAACTGCGCAGCCTGCGCGACCGCCTGCCCGCGCTGCAGCACGAAATCCGCCTGTCCCTGCTGCCAAAGGACGAAGCCGACGAACGCAGCGCCATCCTCGAAATCCGCCCCGCCGCCGGCGGCGACGAAGCCGCCCTGTTCGCCGCCGAACTGTTCGCCGCCTACCAGAAATTCGCCGCGCTGCACGGCTGGCGCTTTGAAATCATGGAATACAGCGACACCGAGCTCGGCGGCCTCAAGGAAGGCATCGCCGAAATCACCGGCCGCAACGTATTCGCCCGCTTCAAATACGAATCCGGCGTGCACCGCGTACAGCGCGTGCCGACTACCGAGACGCAAGGCCGCATCCACACCTCCACCGTCACCGTCGCCGTGCTACCGGAAGCGGAGGAAGTCGATGTCGACATCAACGAATCCGACCTGCGCATCGACGTCTATCGCGCCAGCGGCGCCGGCGGCCAGCACGTCAACAAGACGGAATCCGCCGTGCGCATCACGCACCTGCCCACCGGCATTATCGTGGCAATGCAGGAAGAACGCAGCCAGCACAAGAACCGTGCGAAAGCCATGAAGATCCTGCGCGCCCGCATGTACGAAGCGCAACGCTCGTCGCTCGCCGCCACCCGCGCCGCTGACCGCAAATCCCAGGTCGGCACCGGCGATCGCAGCGAGCGCATCCGCACCTACAATTTCCCCCAGGGCCGCGTTTCTGACCACCGCATCAACTTGACCCTGTACAAGATCGACCGCGTCATGCAGGGCGAATTCGATGAGTTCATCGATGCGCTCACAGCCGAAGATCAGGCAGCGCGGTTGGCGGCGGACGATTAGGCAAGCGCAAGGAAGGCAGTAGCCCCCAGACCCGCGATATTGGGGGGAGCCGCCCGCCGTGCAGCGCTAACGCAGGCGGCGGCACGCCGTCGGGGGTCCAGGGGTCGGAGCCCCTGGCCTTTCCTTGACTATTATGAGACCGGCAGACTGCAAGCATTCGTATGCCGCACATCCTTCGGTGGATCCTGGTTTTCCTGCTTCGCGTCAGCGAGATAGAAAATCGAGAAATCGTTTGCCGCCAGCGCGCGAAACAGTTTTCCGTTGACCTCCGTCAGCGTCGCGCCGCCATCGACGATCCGCTGTTCCGGCTGCCCATCCGCCCGCGCCACGGTAATACGCCCGCACAGCGCATAATCGTACTGCGCCGCCGCCGGCAGCGTCACGTCGGCGACGATGGCGGTATGCTCCTTATCGAGCACGAAATGCGCCACCTGGCGCCCGTCGATAAAGATGACGGTGTCCTCGCTGATTTCCTGCGGGTCGGTCTCGTCGATCACCTGGAATGCCACCGTCCCGGCCACCGGCGCCCCTGGAGGCGACGCGGCAGCCAATAGCGGCACAACCAGCAGCAGCAGAAATCGCACGCACTTCCTCCGTCGTCGCAGCCGCCATAGTGCCCGATTGAACCACGCGGCGTCACCCAGCTAAGATTTTCCCAATCCTCAGGTTGCCCCCATGAAGCAGACCCTGCACTCCCCGCTTTCCCGCCTGCTGCGCGAGGTGCACGCCGCCTGCACCACAACCGTCGCCACCGGCGTTCCGATCGACGAGGTCCTGGAAATCCGCGCGGCGCGGCGCGCCAGCCTCCCGCGCCGCGCCGTCCTGCTCGG